>NHHQ01000133.1 GCA_002170915.1 Rhodospirillaceae bacterium TMED167
AGATTGGAGATATTTTTATCCAGTTGGTAGCGTGAATGAAGTGGTTAGAAGACTCACAGCAATTAGTATTATCAGCGTTAGGGCAATCTCAAATTGAAGAGAGGTCTTAAATTGTCTCACCCCCCGCAAGGGGCTTTGCTCTAACGACGGCACTATCCTAAACTTATTTAGTGCGGCTAGAGACAACAAAGCCCCTACCAAAAAAAGTTTTATCAGAAGTACATTACCGTAGCTTGTCGTGAAAATAAGNGAGAGTTCNCCCAGCANTNTGTANGCATAAGCCAAGCCTGTAATNATAATCAAACCNACATANACNANTGCAACCAGGCCAAAGCGGTGAGCCAAAGCACTTAGATTAGTTGTGTCTGTTTGTAAACAAATCCACCGAAAAGGGAGAAGAGCTCCAAGCCAGAAGGTTATGCCCAACAAATGTAAAATTAAAAGTGATTGCGTAAGCCATTTACCAAGTAGGGCATGTCCGGCAAGTGTGAGAGAAAAGAGCACGGCAATGGAGCCAATCAAAAACGTACATTTTTGAGCTTTTCCCCTTATTTTGTGGGCCGCCAACATCACCACAAAGCCCGCAGCAGCTATGAGGTAACCCACACCAGAATTAGACTCAATGGCGAGTTGCAACATTAAAGGGTCGATTAAACTACGGAGGTCNCCNCCCAGGTTTCCGGGGACAGATAATATCATTAGTAGAGATGTAATTGCGCCGATGAACGCGCTTTTCCGAGAGAGATAATAACAATAGGACTGCTGCTGCTCAGTCAGTTGCGCCGTAAAATGTAGACTGAACAGGAAGCTTCCTACACTCCCAACAATTGCGGCGTATAATATAAATTTTAGAATGGGGTTTATGAGAACCCAAAGGTCCATGTTAGACACCGACTATGTTAAAGTTGAGTTCCCCCTTTATCACATGGCCATCCTCTCCCATTGCACGCCAGGCAAATAAATATTTACCGCTCCCCAAAAGCGGCAGGGAAATAATGTGACGTTTACNNATCTTCATTAGGGGGCTGGTGTCTAACGCTATCGGCTCACNATCATAATTACCAAATAATTTTCCTAACGGGCTTTTGCNTTGCTTTTCCGATAACGCAGACAAACTAATTTTAATCAGCTTTGCTGATGATTTGAAAACCATGATAATTTCAGCCGGGGGCACATTCAGCTTCTCACCACTCTGAGGGAAGGATGAAGCTAGAGGAGAGTGCGCATTTGCCGTTATGGGAAAAATTAAAAGGATAGCTAAGAAAAGGTTTTTAAACATCTTGTTGGTACCCCTACCTTGTCATTGCGCGGGCGTTTATCTGGTCATGCTGTCTTTGGATACGACTAGGCCAGGTGCTTTTTATGTATGAGAGGGCAGCAATGATCTCTTCATCCGTTAANGTATCGTTATACGCTGGCATGTTGTTGGGGTATTTTCTCCCAATCATTTTCTCAATGCCATATTTCGTCATTAAAAAGAGATAGGAGTCAGAATGGTGCCAGGTATGCCCTGTTTCATCATGAGGAGGGGCAGGCAAATAACCATCAGGGTCTCTCTGCCGCCAGTTAGCCTGACCTTCTAAAGCCACACCATGACATGACGCACAGTTCTCCGCGTAAACCAACTTCCCTGAGTTTGTCACAGAACGGTCTTTAGGCAGCAAAGATACACTTGCCTCCGCTTTCTTGGCTGCTGATGAGAGATAAAGCATCACAGCACCGCCTGACACGATGGCTAACCCGAGGAGTAATACGTGCCTCAATTTAATGTTTCTCTTATTCAACATGCTGTTTCTCAGTGACATGATTTACCAAGCGCTTTCAAGCGCCAGTAGTTATAAGGCAAAGGAGTAATGAAACCTGCAGCAAGCATAAAAGGTATTACCCACCAAGTTAAAATAGCGCCGCCGGTTAGGATGACGTCAGTAACATTCATGGCAGCTTCCATCGAAATCATTGAAATGAGAGACATGCCAATAGCCGTTTGGAAGGCGGATTTAAGTGCCATCTGTCTGGAGAGGATAATTGTCTCAAGGANAATTGACGTTATTAGTCCGTTAAAAATCGCAAGGCTCATTATNGCCCAGANNGGCCAATTGATACCCATAAACTGGAAATATGCGATAGTGCCTAAATCTCCGATGGAACAACCAAGTAAACACCAAGATGTGTTATAAGATGCTATCTTCCAAGTATGTTTACAGCGCCAATTAATGGCTAAATGTAGAGACATCGCTGTCATATTTGCTCTCCCATANCCAGTTGTATAAACTCTCCCCTAACCGGAGACACAAGAGCTAAAAATGAACATTGGTAAAGCGGCAAACCTATCTGGCCTCACCGTAAAAACAGTNAGGTACTATAGCGACATCGGTATTATTAATCCTCAGGTTGACCCCAATACGGGCTACAGGGATTTTTCCGAGTCTGACCTGGCTAAGCTCCAATTTATAGGCAAAGCACGTAAATTTGATTTTGGTTTGGGCGAGTGCAGGGAATTATTAGCGCTTTATGAAAATACAGAGCGGTCCAGCAAAGAAGTTAAGGCGCTGACCTTGGAGAAGATCGCAGAAATAGACACTAAGTTATCCGAACTTCAAATGTTAAAAGATCAACTCGGTAAATTAGCGTCTGCCTGCCATGGTGATGATAGGCCNGATTGTCCAATCTTAGATGCTTTATCAAATAACAATAACCGCTAGCGATAAACCGCTCAGCCGCTCTTTGTTTCATTAGGCAAGTCGGCACTTGCTCACCTTATTACTTCCATGCAAATGACTGATCTTGCGATTCTGTCTATTACAGCTTTCCTGTCAAACTTGTCTATGGCGGAACGGTGATGGTAGAGAGTAATCTTAATTATTCTGTATATTTGATTGGGGAAAAAAATGAAGGCCATCACCTTAGATGCATTCGGCGACCCCTCAGTTTTGAAATATGGTGAAATAACTACTCCAGAGCCTGATGCTGGGGAGGTACTGATTAAAGTTCACAATGTCTCCGTGAACGTCACACTAGATATCGCACTCCGCAAGGGCAATTATCCTATTAAACCAGATTTCCCCCACGTCATGGGAATAGACCCCGTTGGCGAAATCGTTGACGTTGGCAGGGAAGTTTCTGGTGACCGAGTAGGGGAGAGAGTTGGCGTACATGCCTTGATGAGAAGCGATGTTTGTACACCAGGTGAGGAGGCCGATGATCCTAAATTCTATCGGTTTGTGGGTATTCATAGATGGGGTGGGTATGCTGAATTTGTGACGGTGCCCTCAGAAAATGCATTTAAGATCCCCGAGAGAATTAGTTTCCCAGAGGCTGCAGTAATTGTGCGGCATCTCCCAACAGCACTCCATTTACTCTCGATAAAAGGCAAGTTGAAGGCGGGCGAGTGGGTTCTTGTGATGGGGGCTACTGGTGGCCTCGCAAGTTGCTGTGTACAAGCCGCAAAAAAATTAGGTGCAACTGTCATAGCAGGTGCAGGAGCAGACGATAGAGTGGATGCCGCAATAAATTATTTTGGAGCAGATTTCGGTATTAATTATAGAACTAAAAACTTAGCCGAAGAGGTAAAGAAAATTACGGGCGGTAGGGGAGTTGACCTCGTGGCAGACAATATCGGTGACCCCGACCTTTGGTCAGGCTCGATGGAGAGCCTCGCCTCGATGGGCAGATTGGTAACGGCTGGTGCGCATGCTGGCACCACTGCCTCCATCGACCTAAAACAACTTTACTTGCGACGTCAGACAATTATCGGAAGTCCTGGGTGTAATTTCTCAGATGTGGAGTCAGCACTTAAGATGGTTGAAGATGGTTCTATTAAAGCACCCATTATTCACAAAATTTTCCCTTTGCACGAGGCATCAGAGGCACACAGTTTGGTCGAGGAGGGAAATTTCGCAGGAAAAATTCTACTGGACCCCATGATGAGTAATTAGTTGGTGTTTCTTAGATGGGTCATTCTGTCCAACATTATTGCTGTGTGTTGTCAGATCACAGGGGTATGGGCAGTACCAACAAACTGATAGGCCTTGGCGACTGTTTGGCTAGGGGTATTATTANCGAATTGGTTTTCGTAATGAGGGCGCTGGACATCTAAACTNCTGTCAACATCGGCACCGACACGAGCAGCAACTCTGGCCACGCCGGATTTTGCGAATGCATAGTTAGTTAGGGCGTTTCTTTAACCNGTCTTTAGCGGCTTGGATAAGGTGNTTCTGCATGCTGGTTCGTGCATTTTCCGCCTGTGATGGGGTCCAGGATCGAAAACCCTTTCCTGCCGACATGCCGAGCTCTCCCGCCATCACTTTGTCGCGAAGCAGGCGCTGAGGGGCGTCAGATGAATCCAGATCAGATAACAGAAATTCATGAATATCCAGTGTTAGATTTAAGCCGACCAAGTCGGAATTTTCCAACGGGCCCATCACGGACAGGCGTTGGCCGAACCCTTCTTTAACCACCAGATCAACAGTTTCGGCATCACAGACACCGCTCTCCACCAGCGCGATGGCTTCTCGCTTCAATGCGTGTTGCATCCGGTTGCCAATAAACCCGGGGATATCTCTCTTGGCGTGAACGGCGGTTTTGCCCACCGCAGTTAGAATGTCGATCATCCTCTCGACGACGGAAAGGGATGTTTCCGCTCCCTGAATAACCTCTACCAGTGGCACAAGATGAGGTGGATTCCAGAAATGGGTGCCCACAATCCGCTCTGGTTCGGCCGCCTTTGCCGCGATTTGCCCAATCGGCAGGCCCGAAGTATTCGATGCCAAGATACATCCCGGTTTTGTCTCCTTAATTAATTGATCAAAGATAGATTGCTTGAGTTCAAGTTTTTCAGGGGCCGCCTCAATGACAATATCGGCGTCGGCGACAGCGTCGTTAAAGCTCTTGGCCGCGATGACAGTGCCGGTCCCCGCTCCAGCCGGATCCTGTTCAAGGAGTTCAAAAATCCCGTCCACGCGATTATTCAAGCTCGCGAGGGCGCCCGGGTCGGGGTCCGTCACCGAGACTAGATGGCCGTTAGCGGCGAAAACATAGGCAATGCTGTGCCCCATCAGGCCCGCCCCAAGGACCGCTATATGCTCTTTGGCCACCCACTTAACCGGCGGTAAATCCGCCGTCCACATACATCACTTGACCCGTGCAAAAATCCGACGCTGGGGCTAACAAATACAGTGCCATCCCCATGAGGTCGTCGACCTCACCCAGTCGGCCTATGGGGATGCGCGACAATGAACGCGCCTTTGTCGCCTGTCCCAATTCATCGTCCCCATACATCCAGGCTGTCAGATTAGACCGAAAGACAGTAGGGGCGATAGCATTCACGGTGGTCCCGTATTTTGCCCATTCGGTCGCCAGCACCCTGGTCATGGAGTCCGTAGCGCCTTTGGAGGCACAGTAACCGGTGTAACCAGAAATATTGCCGTGGCGACCGCGGACGGAAGACATGAGGAGCATTTTCCCTTTGATATTATTCTCGATCCAATAGGAACCCACCGCTTTCGCCATAAACCAGGCTCCGCGGACATTGGCGTCCATGACGTCCTGCCAATCTTCATAGTCCAATTCGTGGATGAACCCGGCCTTATTATAGCCCGACCCAACTGCTAGCATTTTTATGGAGCCAAAGTTGTCGAGGGCAGCATCCCGCATAGCTTCGGCGTCTACCAAGCTATCGGGGCGGCGCACGATATAGGCCGCTTTCCCGCCAACATCTTCCACATCTTTGGCGACAGATTTGAGCTCGTCCTCATTGCCGGACGCTAAAAGCACGTTGGCGCCCTGAGCACCGAGAGTAATTGCAATCCCGCGCCCAAAAGCACCCGATGCGCCGGTCACTATGGCAGTCTGTTCAGATACATCAAACATCTTGGCGGGATTTCGCATCCAGTCTGTCACTTCGCCGATTTTGGTTTTAGACATGATTTAAGTCTCTCCCTTATGTGCCCTCTGAGAGGTTTTGGCCGCGCTCAAAACGAAATTTTTGATCTGGATCAAGGACCGCCAAAATTCTCACGCCACATCCATCGCCACCTTCCCAGCGCCATGGAAAACACATGAAGGTGCAGCGTTTGCCTGTTACCGCATCAAGATCACCGCCGACATTCTCGATGCCCGGAATACCCCCGCCAATCATCAGCGTTTTATGACCAGACTCCCAATTTGGGAAATCCTCCTTGGGATCTCGGCCAAATTCTTGTTTATATTCTTCAATGAGGTGCGGGTGGGTCGGTCCTAGCCCATGATCTACCAATTTTGTCGCCATGGGATGGTCATTTGATTGAACATCATAACCAACCAACTTGACCTTTTTATCAACCAGCCACTGCGCACCCTCGGTATAGATGCCTGGTGAGTAAGCATAGTAGTCATCGCTGTCTGTCATGCGGTGGTGCATGCCCGTGTTGATAAATACCATGTCCCCTTCCCTGATTTTTGGGGTTGCGTTTTCAAGATCTTCCGGAGTAATGACCTCCCACTTGCTCTTTGGAATCGAGATTGCGACGCCTGTTCCAAAAAAACGCCACAAGGCGTAGTCCATAATGTGGGGTGTGTTTTCCGTTACGTGGATTGGGGCATCCATATGGGTTCCGCGATGCATAATGCCCTCGAACTCGGTCTGGTAGACACCGTCTTTGGCATGAAACTTTTTCACATTTACATTAACGCCCGGGGTAGAGGGCCATTCCGGCATATGGTGTCCCCAGGGCTGACTGAGATTAAACAGGCGTAATCCAGTCTCAGTTTTAGTTCCCTGCTGCGTCCCTAAATGTTGTTCTAAATTTGGGCGATTTTTGGGTTCGTTGACATCATCCATATCACGTTACCTCCGATCCGGGCTCAATCCGGCATGTGTCCGTGGGGTCCGTCATGGCAACGAGCCTTACTGGGCAGGCGTCGCCATGTTCCCATTTCCACGGCGTCGCGTGAAATGTTGCTCGCGTCTTCAACAGGTCATCAACATCACCGCCCACCTGTTCGATGGTGGGAATGTTCGCGGCTAGAAGAATTTTATGGGCGGGGTTCCAGTCGGGGAAATCTTTTGCCGGGTCTCGGCCTGTCTCCTCCGCATATTTTGCGACCACCCTGTTCATCAGAGGGCCGCCCCGGTGATTTCCAAGGGACGTTGCTAGAGGGTGATCAATCTGTGGCGTGTCAACGCCAACGAGTTTCACACCCAGGGACACCAAATAGTCCGCCGCATTCGGGGATAATCCCGGTGATTCTCCAAAATATTCAAGACTATCAGAATATTTGTGATGCCAGCCTGTTACGATAATTACAAAGTCACCTGGGTTGATACACGGTTTGGCAGCTTTGAGGTCGTCGGCCGAGACTAATCCCCAGCGTTCTTTTGGAAGAGATAATATAACCCCGTTTCCAAAAAAACGGTCTAGCGGGATATTACCGCATCCAACCCCGCCCTGGATCAAGTGCAGAGGCGCATTCATATGAGTGCCCGTGTGCATAACCATTTTCAGCCGGTGGGTCATCACACCGTGCTGGCCATGTTTCACAGACCGGAACATGACAACATCGTCATTACCGGGGAGCGACGGTGCACCATGTCCCCATATGTGACTTAGTTCCGTCAGATTTAAACCTGAGTACGGATCAACGACTTGCGCCATAATATTTCACTCCGCGGGTTTTCCTTTTTTTATGTTCCACCGTATCCGGTGATCAGAGCCTTACCGTAAATAGTGATTGCGCATTGTCTACTTATGATTACCAACCGTTGTACCAGTCACCAAATTTTTTCGCGTTTGAAAAGGCGTTTTCCATCAGGGCCTTGTCTCTACCCACTAACACTCCGCCAAGCTCACTATGATTAATGCGAGATGGGTAGAGCAAGTAAATTATAACTGGCGCGCGATTCAAACGTTGTAAAAGATGAGAGGGTGAGATGGCATTTATTTCAAACACCGCGTGTCCGCNCTGCCGGATGGCGTTTTGGAAGGGCTATATAACTGTTGGCCGGATCAGACCTGTATGGGAAGATGAGAAATTAAAGGGAAGCAGGATTGTATGCATCACGTCTCCATCCGGCAGGAAATTATTGACCGTGTGCTCGCGAGACGGGGACGGCACCACCTTTTCAACTGGTTCGATGCGGCTGAAACAGCCCTCGTCGTCATCGATATGCAGCCGACCTTCGTAGCGCCGGATAGCCCGGCTGAGGTGCCCGCCTCCAGGGGTATCGTGGATAACATTAACATCTTGGCAGGCTCGTTGCGCACTCAGGGAGTAGCCGTGATTTGGGTGACCCATGCCAACGTCCGCGTGGGCCGCGGCAGCGACTGGAATGGATTTTTTGACCATTTTGTAGCCGAGGGGGTTCGTGAAAAAACGATCGAGAGCCTCGCGCCGGGCAGCCCAGATACACTGCTGTGGGAGGGACTTTATGTGCACGGTGATGATCTTCATATATTCAAAAACCGATACAGTGCTCTCATACCCGGATCTTCATCTCTCGAGAGAATTCTGAGGGCCCAGGGCATTCAAAATATTTTTATTGCTGGAACCAAAACCAACGTTTGCTGTGAAGCCACAGGTCGGGATGCAATGATGTTGGACTTTAATACGGTGATGGTGTCAGACTGTCTGGCGGCGCTCTCTGATGAGGAGCATTTGGCCTCTCTAGAGACCTTTATCCAGCAATTTGGGGATGTGCTTACCTACGCGGAGGCCCTCCAGTTGGTAGGCCCGCAGGCCAATACAGCGGCGCCGATTAGCCCCGATGTTTGAGCAGAAAGGTCAACAATCGCTCTGTAAATAATGCGGATTGTTCAAGATTTATGAGGTGGCCCGCGCGGGGAATCGCCGTGTATTCACAATCCTGAATTTTAGCCGCCATGGCCGCGCCGATCTCCGGACTGGTCAGACTATCATCTTCACCAAAGACCCAGAGTGTTGGCACGCGGATTGTCTCAAGCATGTCGTTTTGATTGAACGTTGTCGTCGAGCGCACGGTCTTGATATAGCTCTCCTTGTGAAGCTGGCACATGCTCTCCACGAGTTGCTGGTATTGTTCTTCGGTCGCATGAGGACCTACCAGTGTTTTTGCAACGACAGGCGCGATGTCCGAGACCTCTTTTCCGTCCTCTACCAGCGGCTTTAGGCGAAGGTCTACGAACTTTTGCTTCTCGACGTCGCTGAAATCATCGAAGCCTGTAAAGGTGGCGATCAGGCTCAGCGTTTTGACGCGTTCCGGGTATAAATTATAAAATACCTGGGAGATACGCCCGCCCATGGACAGGCCGCCGATGTGGGCTGTCTCGGCTTCAAAATGGTCGAGCACACGGAGCAAGTCATGGGCAAAGTCGTTGAAATCAAGTGCGCCATCGTAGTCATCGCTGCCCCCATATCCGCGTGCATCCCAGGCAACTACATGAAAATGCGCTGATAGCGCCTTGACCTGCTCTGTCCAGTTGGTTCGGTTGCCCCCAATGCCGTGCATTAGGATGACCAGTTCACCCCTGCCTGCGTGGTCGATACAAAGAGCGGGGTTTTCCAGGATACGTTCTGTAACCAAATCAGTCATGAGCCTATTCCATTGATAACTGTCAAGATTGGGGCAAAGATCTAAGTGTTAACCAGTTCCGGTGCGAACTTTCGTGATAATGGGTTGATTACGGCTTTTTCGCCGACCCAGAAAATAATTACGATGGCAAGGCAGGTGGCGAAAACGGTGGCAGCGTCGGCCACTGATTGGGCTTGTTGTAGCAGGAATCCAAGCCCGCTCTCCGTACCGAAAAGTTCAGCCACAAGGGCAATTTTCCAGCCGACGCCATAGGCGATGCGGACCGCGGATATGATATAGGGCATCAGCAACGGCAGCGTTACCTTAATGAGGATGACAATGGGACGGCGCGTAAAGCTGCGGGCCATTTCTAGCACTTCATGATCGATTTCCTTAAGCCCCTCCGACACGTTTACCAGGCAAAAAGGGGTTAGGATCATGACAATGATAAAGACAATGGTGCCGTCAGACGGCCCAAACCAGATGATGGCCAGGATAGCCCAACCGACAGAAGGGAAAGAATTTAAAAATGGTTTAATGCGTTCATGGACGATGACATCCATTATCGGGACCCAATGCGGGATTAATGCTAGAAGCGAGCCTAGAACAACGGCGATGATAACGCCCAGTATGACCCGGACGGTGCTCGCGGCGACGTGACTGGCATAAGTAATATCGCTAAAAAAGACCCAGATTTGCTGGGCCACGGCGGTTGGCTTGGGAATGATAATCTCAGGTAACTCCAGAGATAAAAGCCACCATATGGCGACAGCGAGTACCACCAACCCCTCGGCGGAGAGGCGCGACACCAAACGCTTCCAGACGAGCGTTTGTGGCGCCTCTCGGCGGGCGTCAACTTGCTCCATGATGCCTCGCAAGATGTGCCTGGATGGGAGAAAAAATCCACCGGTCCGTTGAGTAGACAAAGGCGACGATGACCACAATAACAGCTAGGACGAGCGGCATGTCAAAATCCTGACGGGCCAGGTTGAGCATGTAGCCGAGGCCAGTGTTTCCACCGAACAATTCGGCTGTAAGGGCCACCTTCCATGCAACGCCGAAACTGATCCGGACTGTGGCGAAGATAAAAGGATAGAGCGACGGCAATATTACGAGGCGGAATCTCCTCCAGCCCGATCGGGTGAAACTGACCGACATTTCAATCCGTTCTTTGTCTAGGTTAATCAGTGCTTCGCGCATATTGATGATAGCGAATGGGATCAGCACCATGGAGATAACAAACACCACGGTTACATCCGAAATGCCGAACCAAATGATGGCGAGGAAAGTCCAGCCAATGCCCGAGAAAGAATTTAAGAACGGGCTTAACCGCCCGTGCACCATGGTATCAAACATTTCCAGGTAATGCGCAAAAAAGGCCAAGAATGAGCCGATGAAAAAAGAAATAATGACCGCGGATATAATATGCGCGAACGAATAGAACATATGGCCGATTTCATGGATGTCGGTAAACATTAGGCCGAGACGTGAGGCCACGGCCCACGGCCCCGGCATCACATAGCTCTCGACCAGCGAGCTATAAAGAAACCAAGTAGCAAGAAATCCAAGAATGAAAAGATGCCCGGCTAGACGTGCTTGGCGCCTAGCCGGGAGTGCAAATAAACGCGACACTTATCTAGTTCGCTATTCCTTGATGGCATCCTGCCAAATGGCTTTTTCAACATCCGGGACCTTCTTCAGGATACCCATATCCTTAGATTGGCTCCACACCAGCGTCATGGCTTTCTTGTCTTCCGCGCTGACGGCGCCCGGGAAATAGGAATAGTCATTGATCCAGGCCTTGAAATAACCGGGCTCAATCTTCGCTGTGTTTTTAGCGATGGCGGCGCCGACTTTGTCGGCATTTGCAACCGCGTATTTAACAGATTCATGCATCATGCGATTGAATTCACGAAAGGCATCAGGACGGGCCTTGAGCTTGTCAGGGTAGGTCACGTTCACTGCAGACAGGCTATCCACACCAAACATTTCCTTAATGTCTTTATTGGTCCAGGCTAGTACGCGGTAGTTGCCAGTTTTACGGGCAGTATAGGCCTGTGCATGAATAAGGGTTGCGGCGTCTACGCGGCCGGTTTCTAGGGCGGAGAGTAAGGCCGGTGCTGGAATTTGAACCCAAGAGAAGTCACCACCCTTGTAAGACACATTTACATTATATTTTTTGGCCAATGCTATACGGATCCAAGTCGTACCAGTGGCGCGCAGGGAGTAACTGCCGATTTTTTTTCCTTTGAGGTCAGCAAGGGTCTTATAGGGGCTGTCCTTCTTCACCCAAATCCCTGCACCGAGACGGCCTTTAGCAGAGCGCAAGGCCGATGAAAGAACAACGAGATCCAGCCCGCGCCGTTTGGCAAACGGGATGGCCATCACAGCATTCATGATGACGTCATATTTCTTGGCTGGTGTCGATGAAATGAGTGCTGGGATTTGCAGCGCACTGGCCTCAATCGCGATCTTATCCGATTTTACAATGCCGTTTTTGATGGCGTAGAGCACGCCTTCGAGTGCCGGGTCGGCAAGGTAAGCATAGGTTATCTTATCCTTAGCGCTTGCCGGCGTGATGCTGACAAGTCCGGCCACTGCCAACGCAACGGGCAAGCTGGCTAGTTTCATTAGTCCTAGGTTCTTCATTGTGAGATCTCCTTTCTCGTTAATGGTTTGATCGTTGATTCAAGCAAATTTTGGCAGGCTAAACCGTTTCCATACCTGCCGTTTGTTCGAGTTGGCGGAAGAGGGAAATCAGTTTTGACTTTTGCGCACTCAAGCTCTCCGAGTTTTCAATGTCCCTGGGGCGGGGCTGGTCCAGCACAATGGTCTCCAGAGCTTTGGTTGGTTTGTTAGAGAGTAGCAGAATACGATCCGCGAGGACGAGTGCCTCATCTACGTCGTGGGTAACAAATATGACCGTTTTTTTTGTTTCTTTCCAGATCCTAATGATTTCACTTCGCATCCGCCAGCGTGTGTTGAGGTCTAGCGCGGAAAACGGCTCGTCCATCAAAATGATGTGGGGATCAACAGAAAGGGCGCGGGCTATAGATACACGCTGGCGCTCCCCACCCGATAGCATCGAAGGATATTTATCCATATCATTCTGTAAGCCAACCATATTGAGCAGTCTTCGGGCAGTTTCTTCGCGTTCCCCCTTGGACTGCTTTTCAAATCGAAGTTCCATACCCAACAATACATTTCCTAATGCTGATCGCCAGGGCACGAGTCGGGGTGATTGGAAAACATAGGCAAGTTTGTTCCAGCCGCGCTCCGGCGGTAAGCCCTCGATGGAGACTTCTCCGCTTTGGGCTTCCAAAAGATTGCCCATCAAGCGAAGAGACGTCGATTTGCCACATCCACTGGGCCCGAGAATGCATAGAAATTCGCCTCTCTTAACGGTGAAGCTCAAACCGTCATAGATTGTTTCATCGCCAAATTCGACGATTACATCCGTGAAGGCAGCAATATCTTCAGTCGATTTTTCTTCCATGGTGGATCTCCCACACCTTTGGTACTTTGGCAAAGCCTAGGTAATTATCAAACACGAGTCACGCAAGACCGGTAAGCTGATCAATTAAGGAGAGTATCGCTAATGTCCGCTATCTATCGAACCTTCGATCAGGCGACTTTGGATCATCAATACAACGCGCAAGCAACCGTAGGCGATATCACGCCGTTTATCGAGATGTATGCACAGGGAAGCGAGGCCGCGCGCGCGCGTCTACCTTTTGAGGAAGCACTCTCTTTTGGAGCCAGTTCGGAGGAAACCCTGGACTTATTTCCCGCTGGCGACGGATCGCCTTTGTTGGTTTTTATTCACGGTGGTTATTGGCGCGCGTTGTCGAAGAATGAGTCCAGCTTTATGGCCCCGAACATGGAGCAGCGCGGCATTGCAACGGCGGCCGTAAACTATACCCTGCGGCCTCATGCTACTGTCGATGAGATCGTTGCTGAAGTCCGAAGGGCCCTGGCATGGCTTTATAAGCATAGCGCGGCTTACGGTTGCGATCCGGAGCAGATATTTGTGGCTGGTTCCTCTGCCGGCGGACATTTGGCGGGCATGCTCGTCAGTCGGGGTTGGCACGATGCCTTTGGAGTGCCGGAGACGATCGTCAAAGGCGGCGTGCTGTTGAGTGGCTTGTATGATTTAGAGCCGATCCAGTTATGTTACGCAAATGAATGGGTTGGCTTGGACGAGACGTCGGCGCGTCGCAACAGTCCCTTGGCTTATTTGCCGTCAGTTGGGTGTCCCTTGGTACTGTCTTATGGTGGTTCGGAGACGAGTGAGTTTAAACGCCAAAGCGAGGACTATGCAGCGGCGTGGCGAGCGACCGGTTTTGAGGCCGAATGTTTTGAAATTTCTCACAGAAACCATTTTGATATTCCAATAGAATTGACTGATCCCTCCAGTGCCTTGACCCGAAAACTCTTTGAACTGATTGAAAAGGTATAACACAGCTCATGCCATGAAGTTTGGTCAAGCTGATATAATTGTTATGATATTCTCTGAATAGTAAGTTGCTGCCTTCATGAACTATAATTACTGGGCTAAATTTTTAGCCGCGTTTTCGGCTCTAAGTGCTGGCATATCGATTGTCGGGACTCGTTTGATCCTCCCTGAAACTGACCCACAATCAATGGCAGCGATCCGCTTCGGTATTGGCGCCCTGTGTCTGATGCCGTTTCTCTTTGTTGGCTTCCGCAAAAATCCGATCGCCCCGGCTGATTGGCCAGCCGTCATTTTTCTGGGTGCTCTATTCTTTGGTTTGTTCACCTTTTTGTTCAATGCCTCTCTCGCCCTCACCACAGCCGCCCACGGGGCGGTCGGATTGGCAACTTCTCCTATTATTACCCTTGTTCTCGCCTGGATTCTCGGACGCGAGGTTATGACCAAGATGAAAATAATTTGTGTTGTTTTGGCCTTTCTCGGTGTTGCTGTCGCTGTCAGCGACAGTGTTGTCGCAACTGCAAACGGCACAGATATTCTGATCGGAGACAGCTTGATGCTGCTGGCTGCATTTACGGTCTCAATCTACACCATTTACGCCAAGCCTTATATTATGAAGTATGGCGGTATTTATTTTACCGCCGTTGTGATGGCGATTGGCGTGCTTGCGCTGATAGTAGCGTCGCCGCTTGTCGGGTTTCCCATACGAGTCCCGGATTTCACGATTGTTGAATGGGGCGTTATGCTCTTCTTGGGCGTTATTGGTGCCGCGGTCCAGTTTGCTGCCTTCATTTGGGCTTTGGGCCGTATTCCATCTTCGACAGTCGGCATTACCCTCACGCTTTCTCCCATTTCGGCCTTTATTTTCGCCTGGCCTGTTTTAGGGGAGGCGATTACCTATCAGGCACTCATTGGATTGGTGTTTGTTGTATGCGCCATTTTGATCATGAACCGGCAACCTGAATAGCCTCGGTGCCAAGTATTACGGATAAGATGTTACGGGCATTTCACTCGAGGAATGTCGCTTAATTTTGGTCGTTTTAAGGCAGGGTGGCTTGAAGGCCTCATTGCTTAGCCGACTCGGTTCCAAAAATGATTGTCCCCGCGACTGAGAACATACCGCCCACGCCATGGGCAACAGATATATTCGCGTTCGGGATTTGGGCCGGTGCGGTGCCCCGAAGTTGCCGAATGCTCTCTTGCATGGCGTACATGCCATACATGCCGGAATGCATATAGCTCAGACCGCCGCCGTTTGTATTGAGCGGTAAGCGGCCACCGGGCGCCGTGTGACGGGTGTGAATAAATTCCGCTGCCTCGCCTGGTTGGCAAAAGCCAAGATCTTCCAGCCCATAGAGGGGGACATGAGCAAAGGCGTCATAAATCATGAGATGGTCCACAT
Source organism: Rhodospirillaceae bacterium TMED167 (assembly GCA_002170915.1). The sequence continues at coordinate 15,379 of NHHQ01000133.1, forward strand.
CGGTATGAGAAATACCGGCTTCCTCAAAGGCTCGTTTGCCCGACAGTCGGAAAGCCTTGGATGATGTGAAATCCTCAAGCTGACTTACAAGGGGGCCCTCCGCGCTCTCTCCCGTTCCAAGAACATAAACAGGCAGATGCGGAAAATCTTTTGCTCGATCTGCTGCCGTCAGGATGAGCGCTCCGCCGCCATCGGTTCGAAGACAGCACATCAGCAGTGTAAAGGGATAGGCCACCATGCGGGCGTTCATGACGTCGTCGACCGTGATCGGATCCTTGAAGGTGGCGCGTGGATTTAGGGCCGCCCATTCCCGTTGTATGACCGAAACTGGTGCCATATCCTCAGGTGTTAGGCCGTGTGACGCAAGATACCGGAGCACCGGAATAGTAAACATGGTTGGCGGCAAGCTGGCGCCGTAGGGGACCTCAAACTGGCCGGCTAGCTTGCCGCCTATGAATTCTGGAAAGCCCTCGGCCTCCACGCGGGAACGACCACTTTCTCCATGCACGATCAGCACGGTCGTGCACAGCCCCGTCTCTATTGCTGAGAGTGCGTGACGTACATGCAACATAAAAGAGCTTCCGCCAATGAGCGTTCCGTCAAGCCAGGACGGTGTAATCCCGAGATATTGAGCGAGGGCGTCCGGCGGCTTGCCAGCTGTTGCAATGCCGTCGATGTCCGCCGCAGTCAGTCCCGCATCTGCCATCGCATTTAAGGCAGCGTCGGCCTGTAGTTGAAGCTCGGACATCTCCGTGATCTGTCCCATTTTCGACGTTTCTGCCGCGCCGACCACGGCCACAGACCCCCGCGCCATAACGTCACCCTACCGGCTTGAAAAATGGGAGCGTGATCTCGTCGCTTTGCGCTTCAAAGGTCACTTCAAGAGGCATGTCTAATGTCAAGGCCTCTGGTGTTTGGTCACAGCCGACAATATTCGTCATCAATCGAGGACCTTCCTCTAGCGTCACCACGGCGACGGAAAAGGGCGGCTCCAGGCCCGGTGCCGGGATATTACTGATCACATAACTATACAAGGTTGCTCGCCCGCTGGCGGCGAAGACTGACACGTTTCGGTTGCTGCATTCAGGACAAAACGGCCGCGGCGGAAAATAGACCGCACCACAGTCATCACATTTCTGGAGGCGAAGTTCACCAGATCGAGTGCCATCCCAGAAATGTAATGTCTCCGGCGTAGGCCTGGGCAAGTGACGTTGGTTCTTATCCACCATCGGGGCCTCCTTATTAATACAAATAGATCATACAATTAATTTTATGGTATAATTGATCTTATAATTTTGTCATTGTCGTCTAAATCATCATCATGGTACCATCATTTTATTGATTGAATAAACAATAAAATG
>NHHQ01000134.1 GCA_002170915.1 Rhodospirillaceae bacterium TMED167
ACCATCTGTTGCTGAGCAAAGACATCCCAGAGCCGAAATTGAACCTTCATCCGTTGATCAGCGAGAAGCGTAATCCGGCCCTGGACCATGGCCTGGGCATTGAGAATGCGCCAGTTCTGGAACCGAGGCATCGTCTTCAGAGAGCGCTCAACATCAATAAAGGCCTTTTCATCGATGGGATCAAAGAGGCCAGAGCGCGCGAGATCCGCTTGAATAACGCCAGAAATTCTCCGCCCCAGCTGGACTTCTGGGGAACCATTCCAATGAAATTCGTGATCGCAATCGGCAGCGGTTTGACCGTCCCCCGGGTCACATCCACTTTTAATTCCGCTTGGGCTTTCCCGGCGAGCCCCAGAGCGNCGCNAATAANGCCGGTCANAAGCAGGATNAAGATCTTTGAATTTAGGNNCACTGCAAGCATCTCCCTCATCTCCCGAACATTTCGCTCGGATTAAAATTCAAGGTGACGTCTTTCCAGACATCGTACTTTTTCGGATCTAGTTTGAATGGTTGGCAGTTTTGATTGAGCACCGCCCGTTGAGCCGTCTCGGCGGCCGCCAGCTTGAAAGGATCNTNTTGAAANGCAAACCGGTTGNTCACCCANGCTCGNCGTACTTTCCCGTCCGGCGACAATGTNGCGCGGACCACTACGATAATATCCTGCGCGCCTTTGGCACCGGGCTGAATATTCCAGCATGGCTGAATGGCGGACCGAATTGAATTAATCATCGCGTGCCTCTCCGTCATCGTGATTCGGTTGCTGGCAGTGTCGCTCACGCGGCTACGGGTCAGCACTTTGGCGATCTGCTGTTCAAAGTTATCTTTCGTTGGCTGAACCTTTTTATCTTTTTCCAGCTTTTTCATCGGCGGCGGTTTTTTGAATTTCTTGGCCAAATTTTTCAAAACCGAGGCAAATTCATCCGGCGGCTTGGGCTTCCGTCTCGGCTTTGCCGTTGCAAACCTTTTCGGTGCCTGGGGTTTGACTTTAGGTTTAAGCACCCGTTTTGGTTTTGGTTTTGGTTTTGGTTTTGGCTTAAGCTTTAAAGCCTGCTTGGGCGGCGGTGCGACCACAGCCTCCGGCTCCGGAAGTGGCGCCACAGGCTGCGCCTTCACCGCCGGTGCCGGCGGCCGGGCCGGTTTGGGCGCGTCTTTTTTCGGCTTGAGCCGGGTCTTGGGCTGAGGGTCAGGCTCAGATTGCGACAGAAAATTAGTCTCGTTGGAGATGGTGACCAACTCCACCACCATGGGAACATCCTCGATCTGCAAATCCCGCTGGATGTGCGGCAATCCAAACACACTCAGCACGACAACAGCCCCGTGCAACGTAACCGACATGATGATACTGGATCGCATGCTCTTAATTTAATGGCTCATTTACGTTTTTTTTGTGGCATGGCTGCGATCCCGGGCAATTCCGTTATCAGCGCAACCTTGCCAAACCCGGCAGAATTAATCGTACCCATCACCTGCATTACCCGGCCATAATCTATAGTCTTGTCGCCGCGAACAAAAATTCGGATATCTGGATTTGCCCCGGTAACCGCGATCAGCCGAGCCGACAAATTATCCAAAGGGATTTCGGTATCTTGCAAAAAAACCCGCCCGACGGAGTCGATGGTCACGGATAAGGGTTCATCTGTTTCCGTGATCACCGAAGTTTGGGCCTTTGGCAAATCTACTTGTACCCCCGCGGTAAGCAGCGGTGCCGTCACCATAAAAATAACCAGCAGCACCAGCATGACATCGACAAACGGGGTNACATTGATATCCGACATGGGACGGTTCCGTGTCCGNCGTCGGTCNCCGCGGCCACTTCCCTGGCTGGCTGANACGCCCATCCCTAGCTGTGCCCCTCAAGCTGGCGCGAGATAATGGCGGAGAACTCACTTGAAAAATCGTCCAACCTCGCCGCATAGCGGTCCATGTCCTTGGATATCTTNTTATACGCAATCACGGCCGGGATTGCCGCCAGCAACCCGAGCGCTGTGGCAAACAAGGCTTCCGCAATGCCCGGTGCCACGACGGCGAGGCTCGTATTTTTGGAGATGGCAATGGACTGAAAACTATTCATGATTCCCCAGACAGTACCAAACAGTCCGATAAACGGCGCTGTCGACCCGGTGGANGCCAGAATCGTCAACTGCCGTTCAATGCGCTCCACCTCCCGGTTGACGGTGACANCCATCACCCGGTCTATCCGCTCAGTGAGACTNGAGCCCCGGTCGGCGCCGGCCCCACCGGANTCCGTTGANCGCCGCCATTCCCGCATGGCGGCAGAGAAGACCGCCGACATGGGATCCTGGGGTTGCGCACCGATACGGTCATAGAGGGTCTCCAGCGATCCGCCAGACCAAAAAGAGTCCTCGAACTCCGCAGCATAATTGTTCAATCTCTTCAGTCTCATGGATTTTTCGATGATGATTGCCCAGCACCAGATCGACGCCCCGACAAGCATGATCATCACGGTTTTCACGATGATGTCCGCCTTCCAGAAGAGTGCCCAAACGGAAAAATCCGCGGCNCCTGCCGCNGCCGCCATCGTTGCGGTATCAACCTGTGCGAATTCCATAANTAAACGTCNCTCCCCTCTTCCATNAGTTGTTCAAATNCNGCTCTNACNTCTNACGGTATCCGGGNTGCCCGCCCGGTNTTCTGATCTCGCNCCGCAATCTTNANCTGCANCACGACAAGCTCCTGGCNNCNGCGNCNCACANCCTGGCGCAGGGTCACCGAGGCNCCNTTGGTTTCNGANCGCGTCGTCCGGANATCTAANNCGTCATCCAGAAAAGCAGGNTGGAGNTAATCNNCCGCACAATTTTTCACNANNAATTCAATGCCGTGGTGNGCCTTCATCTGTTCATGCGCCGCGCCAATATCCCGGAGAAGCTCCGTNCGNGCCCGTTCNGCAAAGCGCAGATAATTGGCATAGTAGACAATGCCCNCNGCGTCAGTGTCTTCATANTANACACGGACNGGNTAAANATGGACGCCGNCCTGAAGCNNACCAGACATNGGNAGNGCNNTACTCATCCCGCTCTCCGGTCTGAGCCAAAAGCTCNAGCTGTNTAAGGTTCTTGGGNGCGCTGATACCGAGATGCCTGTAAGCNCCCTCCGCNAGGACCCGGCCGCGCGGCGTGCGCATCAACAGACCTTGCTGAATNAGATAGGGTTCCACCACTTCCTCGATCGTGTCGCGCTCCTCCGAGAGCGCTGCGGACAGGGTCTCAGCTCCAACCGGACCACCGCCATAATTATCAGCGATACACTGGAGATAACGCCGGTCCAAGGCATCAAGCCCCATGGCGTCAACCTCGAGCCGGTTGAGCGCTGCATCTGCCGACGGTGCATCCACAACACCATCTCCACCCACAGCCGCAAAATCGCGAACCCGGCGCAGAAGCCGACCGGCCACCCGGGGCGTCCCCCGTGCACGTTGGGCGATTTCCCGGGCCCCTTCGTCGGACACATCAAGCCCCAGAATACCGGCGCCGCGCCGGATGATCGCCTGTAAGTCCTCCACCCCGTAAAACTGCATGTGGAGAAGAATGCCAAACCGGTCGCGGAGCGGTGTCGTAATGAGCCCGGACCGGGTCGTTGCGCCAACCAGCGTAAAAGGCTGCAGATCGATGCGGACGGAGCGGGCCGCCGGGCCCTCACCGATGATAAGATCGAGCTGAAAATCCTCTACCGCCGGGTAAAGAATTTCCTCTACCGCAGGGCTGAGCCGGTGAATTTCATCGATAAATAGAACGTCCTTCGGCTGTAAGTTGGTGAGAATTGCAGCGAGGTCCCCTGCCTTGGCGATCACTGGGCCGGAGGTTGCTCGAAATCCAACACCCAGTTCACGCGACACAATTTGCGCCAGGGTGGTTTTGCCCAGGCCCGGCGGTCCGTAGAGCAGCACGTGATCCATGGCTTCGGCGCGTGATTTGGCCGCATCGATGAACACCCGCAAATTTTCACGGACCTGCCTTTGCCCAATGAAACTATCAAGTTCCCGGGGACGGATGCTTTTGTCGGACGCATCTTCTGCCTGCTCGGTATTTGTTATGAGACGGTCATCGTCCAACAGCTAGGCCCTCGCTTCAAAGGCTGACAATTCGACAAGCCCGTCCCTAATCAACGCTTCCACGCCAGCGTCTGAACCCAGCCGTTGAACTGCTTGGGCAACCGCGCCGAAGGCATCGCTCCGGCCATACCCCAGATTGACCAGTACCGAGACGGCATCGGCTGCTGCGGTATTCGTCTCGTCACCACCACCGGTGGCCCCGTCAGGGGGCATGACAGGCGCAAGAGATGCACCGCCACCCAAAGCGACACCTCCCATTTTATCCTTTAATTCGGTCATAATACGGGTCGCCAGTTTGGGACCGACCCCCGGCGCCTGTGTGATCGCCGTCTTGTCCTGAGCGGCAATAGCCTGTGCGAGCGCATCCGGTGCGATCACGGACAGCATGGCCAAGGCCACCTTCGCGCCGACACCCTGCACGGTGGTCAGCAGCTTAAACCAAGCCTGCTCGTACTGATCCGAAAAACCAAAGAGATGGATATGATCTTCCCGTACATGGGTCTCAATATAGAGGCTAACCGCGCCTCTTGTCGTTGACATGGCATTCAGCGTGCGCCCTGAACAAAACACATGGTATCCCACTCCCCCCACGTCGATGATAAGAGAGTCCTCGGAGGTTGAATCGACGATTCCAGAGAGCTTCGCAATCACGCGCCCGCCCCCGCAAGTTGCGCCGCCAATCCAGAAGCCTCCCGGTGGTGTGCATGACAGATGGCCACAGCCAGCGCATCAGCGGCATCGGGCGACCCAATCATGCAGCCCGGCAGCAGGGTTTTGACCATCATCTGCACCTGCTCTTTGGTGGCGTGCCCTGCCCCAACAACGGATTTTTTGATCATATTCGGGGCGTATTCGGCCACCGGAAGGCCGTGGCGCCCTGGCACCAGCAACGTCACGCCCCGGGCTTGTCCCAGTTTGAGCGTCGAGGCCGCGTTCACATTGACAAATGTTTCTTCGACAGCCACTTCATCGGGTTTGAAGCCGGTAATAATTTCATCCAATCCGTCGAACAGTTGGACCAGGCGTTCAGCCAACGGATCTTTATTGTGGCTCACGACACGGCCATCGGCCATATGTTTTATATGATTATTTTCGACCTCAATTAATCCCCAGCCTGTATTTCTTAACCCAGGGTCAATTCCAAGAAGCCTCATGTTTGTGCCCAGCTTTCCCTCAACCGCCCAACTGGGCCATGACATCCTCAGAGATGTCGAAATTAGCAGCAACCCGCTGTACATCGTCATTGTCATCCAGCGCATCAATCATTCTTAAAAGTGTTTCCGCCTCGCTCTGTGCCACCTCGATGGTATTTTGAGGTCGCCAATCCAAGTGAGCGGACTCCGGATCACCCAACTCTTCCTCTAGCGCGTCCCGGACCGTACTGAAATCATCCGGGGCGCAATAAACATCATGGCCGCCGTCGCCTGAAACCACATCCTCTGCGCCAGCCTCCAACGCCGCTTCAAAAATCACGTCGCTGTCGCCTTTGTCCAGCGGATAGTGGATGAGGCCTACACGGTCGAACATAAAACTCACTGCACCCGTTTCACCAAGGTTACCGCCATGTTTGGAAAACGCGGCCCGCACCTCTGACGCCGTACGGTTCCGGTTATCGGTCAACGCTTCAACGATGACCGCCACCCCGCCAGGGCCATATCCTTCATATCTGATTTCTTCAAAATTATCGCCATCGTCCCCGCCGGCCGCTTTTTTGATCGCGCGCTCAATATTGTCCTTGGGCATGTTAGCCACCCGGCACGCAGAAACCGCCGCACGAAGACGTGGATTACCGTCCGGGTCCGGAAGGCCCGTCTTGGCTGCCACCGTGACCTCGCGGATTAGCTTGGAAAAGAGTTTGGCCCGCTTGGCGTCCTGCGCGCCTTTGCGGTACATGATGTTCTTAAACTGGGAATGACCTGCCATGGATTTTGACTTGTTTGTATGAGGTTAAAGATGGGGCGCTGAGTAACACGATTCGCTGAACAACACACCCCCTCGGTCAGCTATTTTTAACCGGCGCAATCTGGCCGAAAATGCCCGGCCATTGTGGCCAGAATGGGGCAAATATTTGGTCCCGGGGTTTTGCCGCAAACGATGCCCGTGACATATTACCCCGAAAAGAGATTCGATATGCCACAAGCCATCTGGCGGGCGCGGTTATCACCGACAGCGACGATGTTGCGCTGGTGGAAGGAAACGCCTACTTCCCGATCGCATCAGTGAAAATAGACCACCTCCGCGAAAGTCCACGACCGTGCCGACCTATTTCAACTGGAAAGGCATCGCTCATTACTTCGACATCTCGATTGATGGGGACGTTAATGCCGGCGCTGCCTGGACTTACGGCACAACCTACAACGCATCGCGTGTCATCACGGACCGTATTGCCTTTTGGAATGGTGTTTACGTGCTGGGCGCACTGGCAGGAACCGGCTTGGTGGAACCCCTGCCGAGCCTGCGGGACGGGCGAACCGAATGGGAGACCCTATGCTGGCTAATCCGGCACGGTGATCAGGACGCCTATGCTGAAGAAGAAATCACAGCCAACACGGACCTCGTGCCGGCAGAGCTGCCAGCGGCCTGGGCCCACAACGACGTGCAGCGCTATGCCACACGATATGAATGGGCGTTGGAAGGCGGCAATGGCGAGCCGCTGCGGATCCTGAGTACGGGACCCGGTCCCTCCACGCCGCAACACTGACAGGCCGCCATCACCTGCGAATGACGGGCTTGGTGGCGTCTCGATGACTGCGTTGAGAGGCGGGCGAGGGAGTCTGATTGAGTGACATTTGGCGAGAGCCCGACAGCAATGATACTACGTTTTCCATATTGCCTGCCGGGCCGCCTGGTATGTGCCGGCCAAAATGACCGTAGCCCCCACCCAGGTCCAGATATCCGTGACTTCGCCAAAAAAAATGAACCCGAGGACCGAGATAATTGGCAAGCGGACAAACATCACCGTGGAGACCAGACTTGCATCTGCGACAATGTAGGATCGGGATAGAGACCACTGCGCCAGAAACGCCAGGCAACCCATGAGAAAAAGCCAGCCCCACTCCGCACCCGACGGCGTCACCCATTCGTTGAGCGCCAGCGGCAGCGAAAACGGCAGTTGCAACGCAAAACCGTAGAAGACAATGGAGAGGGTCAAATCCGTGTGGGAGAGCTTACGCAGGAGGACATCGCTCAGGCCGTAGGCCGCCGCTGCGCCAATGGCCGCCATCATGCCGGGGTGAATGGACTGAAAACCGGGTCTGAGCGCGATGGCCACGCCGGCAAAACCGATCACCATGGCCATCCAGCGATGCAACCCACCCGCTCGCGCAGGATCAGGATGGCAAACAGGATCACAAAGAAGGGCAAAGAAAAATGGAGCGTCACCGCCTCGCCCAGGGGAATGAGTGTCATCGAGAGAAAGGACAGGCTCATGCCTGCATTGCCGGCAAAGTTCCGGACGATGTTCAAGCCGATCTGGTGCGTTTTCAGACTGGTCAGCCCGCGTTGAATGACGAAAGGCAGTAAAATAAGGATCCCGATCACGTGCCGGAAGAACGTCTGCTCAAAGGCCCCGATGCTGAATGATAAGTGCCGGACAATGACAAAAGTCAGCGAAAAAAACAGCGCCGCCGACGCCATCCAGAGAATACCTTTGATCGGGTTCTGCGCGTGAAGGGGCCCGGGGGGCGTTGACGGAAAGTTCATGCCGCAAGTGTGAATATTTTTTCCATCATTTCAAACTTCTTGGCACGGCCCGCTGCGTGTCACGTTTGGCGGGCGGCGGCTACCACGTGGCGCAGAAAATAGAAAAGCCGCACCTCCGAAGAGGGCGACTTTTCCGTGAGCAGACGTGCCGTCAGCTCAACTTTTTAGCACATATCACCCAGTGGACCGAGATTGCCCAATCCCCAGGGATACTCTCGCTTGGGTCGACGACACGACCTTTAACTCACGAGACATTGGACCACCTCCTTTCTGTTGTTAACGATGCCAAAATTAAGATCCGATTCTCCGTACACGATCAAGGGTCAAATTTTTCGCAATCACCGCCAGAGCATTCTGATGTCACGCCCGGCACCGGCAGCCGCATCCGCTCCGCCACCGATGATCACGCGTTATTTACGCGTTTTTAAGCCGGTTCATGGCAAAGTATTCGGCGTTCGGCTGCATGCCGAGACCATGGGTCATGCGGTTGGTATAGTTGAAGTAAGCAACCACGTCGGTGATGTCGAAAATCTCCTCTGCCGTGAAGCCGGCATCACGCAAGGCCTGACGATCCGCCTCCCTTGTTTCGGCCGGTGTGGCCGTCATCTTCCAGGCATAGTCCAACATGGTCCGCTGACGATCCGTCAGCTCGGCCTCTCTGTAGTTAGTCATCAGGATATCTCCCAGCACTGGATCACCGGAAAACTCGCGTACAGCCTGTGAGTGCGATGTGATGCAATAAACGCAGTGGTTATGGGAAGACACCACAACGGCGATCATCTCCCGCTCCAATCGCGTGAGCGGGGTGTCATCGCTCAACATCAGCTCATTGTATTTTGCAATGAAGGTCCGAAGTTTCTCAGGCCGGAGAGAGAAGGCCTTGATGACATTCGGCACCATGCCGAGTTTGTCCTCACAGACGGCCATGTATTTTTGCAGATCCTCGGGCAGTGTCTCTGGATCAGGTATGGGCAATCCCGAAATACGCTGAAGCTGAGCCGGTGTTTCTTTTGCCATAGCTAAAATCTCCTGTCAGTGATAATCGCATATCATAGGCAGTTGCCGCGGCTTTCTACAGCCCGCTCGGCCCAGCGATGGTCACCATTTCCCGGCGGATACCACTCGCTCAATTCGAGCCGACCATTGAAGCGGGAGAGAAAGTACCGTTTATCAGGTGTCCAATAACACCGCTCTGTGTCCAGTTTGATCTCAACAAAGCCCTCGTGAGCAATGACATAGTAGACCTGCGAGCACCCGAGAAACCGAACAAACAATTTACCGCCTCCGGCGTTAATGGGGCCAATAGATTGCGGATCGGCCCGGTAGGTGTGCGTGCCCTGGCGCAGACAATGTCCCGCCCGGCCTCCCCGGCAGCGGATTTCCCGGCTGTTGCTGACTTTGATATGGTAGACCACGCCTTCACGCACCAAAAATCCGTCATCGTCCAGCACGGCGCAGCCGGCGGAGGGTGGGATTTTACTGTGGGCGTATTCGCACAGGAACCAGGCACCGTCAGTATTGGGACGGTTGTCCTGGGCATGAATCGGCGCGGCCACGTGCAGGAGGGTGATCCAAGCGATAAGAAGCCCAAGAAAAAAATGCTGCCTTACCACTCTCATCCGCCCGGTTGCGGCCCTGAAGTGACGGTGGAGGTTCGACGTTTTCGACATCACAAACCCGTTTTGTTGCGATCAGGCAAATAACTCGGCAGGTGTCGCTGACTAGGCGGTTGCGTGCAATCGTCCGCCCACACGAACCGGCTCGATATTCTTGGCCAATCCTGTTTCATCATCGGTCTCCAGCAAAACAGCGCACGCTGTTCCCTCTTCTCCAGCCGGCTCCAGGCGTGCCCCCGGTAGTTTCCGAGTAAATTTGTTGATCGCGGCCTCCTTTTTCATGCCGATCACCGAATTATAGTCGCCGCACATCCCCACATCTGTCTGATAGGCGGTGCCGCCCGGCAACACCTGCGCATCCGCCGTCGGGATGTGAGAGTGGGTCCCCGCGACTAGAGAGACCCGCCCGTCCAGCAAATGTGCCATGGCCATTTTCTCACTCGTTGCCTCCGCATGAATGTCGAGCGCGATGCAATCGGCGGTCTCCCCCAAGGTGATCTTCGAAAAACATTTCTCGACCGCCTCAAACGGATCGTCCAGCGGGTCCATAAACAGCTTGCCCATGACCTGGGCGACATACACTCGCGCGCCATTCCGCGCCTCGAATAGCCCGGCCCCGGCCCCTGGAGTGGTCTCCGGATAATTCAATGGCCGAATCAAACGGGGCTCATTCTGAATATAAGTCATGATCTCCCGCTGATCCCAGGCATGATTGCCCAGCGTGATCACGTCAACACCCGCCTCAAAAAACGAGGTGCAAATTTTCGCCGTAATGCCGAAGCCGTGGGCAGCGTTTTCACCATTTGCCATGACAAAATCCGGCGCGTATTTTTCGGTCAGTACCGGCAAATGGGTCAGCATGGCGCTCCGCCCGGCTTTCCCCACAATGTCGCCAAAATAAAGAAGCTTCATACGTCCCCTATCGCCTTATCTGGATGAAAACTGAATGACAGCCTGGTCCGTCACCAGGGCATCCATTTTTTGGTCGTAGGCATCATGCGGGATATCGTCCATCTCCTGGTCGTGATACGCAACCCCGATCGCCAGGACCTCGCCTTTTCTCCGCAGCGCGTTGAGTGTCCGGTCATAATATCCCCCCCCGTATCCCAACCGCATGCCGTGACGGTCGAACGCCAACAGCGGTAAAATTACCACATCGGGTGTGGTGGAAGGATGAAACTTGGAGGGCTCCAGCACACCGAAACGGGAGGATTCTAGAACATCCCCCGGCTTCCACTGATGAAACTGGAGAGGTTCCTTTCGCCCAATCATAACGGGAAGCAGGCAGTTGCACCCCATGGCCTCCAACGCGGCCAAAAGGGGCCGGACATCAATTTCATCCCGAAATGGCCAGTAGGCCGCCACCGACTGGTCTGACTGAACTTCAAATGCAGCAAGAAAGTTGTCCTTCAACCGCGCCGCCGCCGCCGCGCCATCGCGTAATGCGGCGATCTTACTGCGCGTCTCCAGCGCCCTCTGCCGCGACATTTTTTTGGTTTGCGTGTGCGTCATTGTTGTTGCCAAGCTCATGCCGGTACGTTGCAGGGAGTGGCCAGTGTCTCGCCAGGAGCGCACTGGTCAAAAAGAGGTGGGGACGCCGCGTGAGTCGTTCAGCATCAAAATCTTCCTAGGCCGACAAGTCTAGGTGGGCGCCATATACCGGGCCCAAGAGACCGGCAGGGACAGCTCCCGATTGGTAGTTATTGGCCCTGGAGATAATACGCGTCACGGGCCCCGCAGCGCCTACCCATTTCCAATTTAGGCTTGTTCCAGTGTCTCGGCAATCTTTTCAATGCGCTCAGCCAGTTTATTTAAGTCGTTAGTAATGACGGGTCTCGAACCCGATTGCGCTACAGCGTTAGGCCGGCGGTCATTTCTAAGGGAATCCAGTTCCGTATATACTTCCGACAACTCGTCGGCGACCAGCAAGCTGGCCATCACCAGGAGTCTGGCATCTCCGACTTGACCTACGGCGGCAATCAGTTCATCCACACGTCGATCAATATATTGGGCAAGACGGGTTAGGTGCGCCTCCTGGCCATCATCACACGCGATGTCGTACTTGCGACCATTCACCATTACCGTTATCTGAGCCATCTTCTACGGATCACCCAACACAGATTTCATGCGGTCAATGGCACCATCCAAACGGCTGGCGATGGCTGCATTTTTGTCCTGCAACGCTGCGATTTTTTTGTTGGCTTCTGCCAAAGCACCTTCAAGGCTATGGGTACCCGACATTTTACGGTCTTTTTCACCCAACGCAGACTCCAGACGAGCGAGCGCGTCCTCAAGACGCTTTCTTGCCTGAGTTGGCGACGATTCTTGCAAAGAAGCGCTTTTAGAAGAATTAGTTGCCAAGATTTCTTCAACCCGATTTGGAGGTTGTTACAATAAGCGTTGCGGGCAGATATCGTCAACCGCCCAAAGCATGTAATGCCCTCAAAAAATTCGCGGTTGACGCACCGCAGAATCACGATAATTGTGCAGATGAATGATGCGTTGGGAACAGTTCCGGTCAACACACGGAAATTGTCAGTTGTAATGATGGGTTCATCAACGGGCTCAAAGAAGAGACATAACGGAGGAAGGTATGGCGTTGAAAGTCGCAATCAACGGATTTGGCCGGATCGGCCGGCTGGTGTATCGGGCAATTCTTGAGTCGGGTGCAACCGACGTCAAAGTCGTCTGCATTAATGATCTCGGCCCAACGGAATCAAACGCTCACCTCCTAAAATACGATACCGTGCATGGCGTTTTGCCGGCTGACGTGACTGTCGACGGCGACACCATGGATGCGGGCCAAGGTCCCGTCCGGGTGACGGCTGAACGGGAACCCACCAAACTGCCCTGGAAAGAATTAGATGTTGATATCACACTCGAATGCACAGGGTTATTTGCGAACAAGGAAGCGGCCTCGGCACACTTAGAGGCAGGCGCCAAAAGGGTCCTTATTTCGGCCCCGGCAAAAGACGTCGACATAACCGTGGTTTACGGCGTCAACAGCGACAAGCTCACCGCAGATCATACGGTCGTATCAAATGCCTCCTGCACGACCAACTGCCTCGCTCCGGTGGCACATGTTATGCACAGAGAGTTTGGCGTTGAACGCGGGTTTATGACGACCATCCATTCCTTCACTGGCGACCAGCGGACGGTTGATACTCTGCACAGTGATCTTCACCGGGCACGGGCCGCGAGTGTTTCCATGATTCCCACATCCACGGGCGCGGCGCGCGCCGTCGGACTGGTGTTACCCGAACTCAACGGCAAACTAGATGGCACATCGATCCGGGTCCCGACGCCCAACGTCTCCGTGATTGATTTCAAGTTTGTGCCAGGCAAAAAAGCCTCCGTCGATAGCGTAAACGGTGCCATCACGGCAGCAGCAGCCGGAGACCTCAAAGGGGTTCTCAGCACCAACAACGTGCCTCTGGTCTCTTCGGATTTCAACCACAACCCGCACAGCTCCATCTTCGACCTGCCGGAAACCCAGGTCATTGATGGCCAGTTCGTCCGGGTCCTGAGCTGGTATGACAATGAATGGGGCTTTTCCAACCGGATGGTGGATACCGCCCGTGCCATGGGGTCATTTCTCTGATGCCTGCGTCGGCCGGGGGCCACTGGTAAAGACCGCTCAGAGAGATCCTAGCAGACCGTTATCTACCCCTCCGGATCATAAAATACCAAACCGGGAATTTTGCTCTCATCTTCCAGACGGCCCCGCAACTCAATGACGTTGCGATCTGGATCGCGGATAAAAATAGACACATGTCCGTCGCCGCCGAATGTCACCGGGCCCTGAGACGGGGTAATGTTATTTTCCTCAAGAGTCTTGAGCGTCTCAATGATGGAGTCTACCCGGAGCGCCACATGGGTGTAGCCCGGGTGCTTCTCGGGGACGTCCATGAGTATGTTTTTGCCGCCGGTAAGGTCGGCTCCGTTCACGATGAAATTGATTTCCACGCCGTTGGGATTTTTGACAATGGTGACGGCGTCAAAATCGATTTCCTTGTGAAGCTCGAAACCAAGAATTTTATAAAAGTCAAGCGCGCGCTGAGGATCGGTCACACGGATGCCCAGGTGATCGACATTTTCGATGTTAATCATGATGGCTCCTGAACGTTTAAATGCCTTTTCGCTTTTTTAGACTGAACGTCTCTCCTAGAAAACGCAATAGTCAGGCTTGGTAAAAACGGCCGCCCGCTTTTCTCACTTCAAGCAAGTTTCCGATGGAGATGGGTTATCGAAATAAATTCTCATCTGGACATTTATTTCAACGTCTGAATTTATTGTATACAATATAAATAAGGGTATACTGATCTGTCAATTTGATAAGAAAATCTAATCCATGTCGCCACCTTATCGACTGCCCCCCCTGAATGCCTTGCGCGCGTTTGAAGCGGCGGCCCGGCACCTGAGTTTTGCCAAAGCCTCTGAGGAACTGAACGTCACACCGGCGGCCGTTAGTCAGCAGATCAAAAAATTGGAAGACCATCTCCAGGTCCAGCTGTTCGGACGTAAAAACCGCCGCCTGACGCTTTCTGACGACGCCCTGCTCATCCTCCCTGGCATCAAGGACGGCTTCGATAAAATGAAGGCGTCGGTTCAGTCTCTCCAACGGCGGCAAGAGCATGGATTTATCACTGTAAGCGCAACGCCTTCCTTTACGTCCAAGTGGCTCGTCCCGAGACTCGATCGATGGGTCTCAGAATATCCCGAGACGGATATTCGCATCTCCGCCAGTTTAGACCTGGTCGATTTCGAAAAAACCGGGATTGATCTTGCGATCCGATTTGGCATGGGGTCCTATTTTGGCCTGACAAGTACGTTCCTAATGAAAGAGAGTTTTGTTGTGGTCTGCAGTCCGTCTCTTCTACTCGGCAATGACCCTATCCAGACCCCAGCTGATCTTAAAAGTCACACTCTTTTGCATGTTTTAGGTCCCAATCCTCAATATGGCGAGGATTGGCGACACTGGTTGCAAGCCGCGGGCGTCGGGGATATTGACTCGGAACGTGGCCTCTATTTCGACGATACGGCGGCAGGCATTGCGTCCGCTATCGGCGGCCAAGGCGTGCTTTTGGCCAGACGCGCAATTGTCGAGGAAGATGTTCTCAGAGGTCTACTGGTTATGCCCTTCGATATAGATATACCAGTAGAATTTTCCTGGTACCTCGTATCGCCAAAAACGGGGCAGCCAAGTCCAGCGGTTCATGCTTTTAAACAATGGCTTTTGACGGAGGCCGAGCAGGCAGATAGGAAGATATAAGTGCTGATCAAACGCTATACGTCAAAATGACGCAACGGTGCGCTCAGATGGCCGCTGGAGACGCAAATTAGATATCATGAATAACGATTGTCG
>NHHQ01000135.1 GCA_002170915.1 Rhodospirillaceae bacterium TMED167
AGCGTTTATCTCTTGATAAGCCTTTTATGGACCGTTAAGTAATAAATTGGAATTTAGAGGAAATACGTGGTAGTCCTATTTTTTAGGATTTTAAAAGCGTACACTTAATTAAATTATCGATAGGGATATCGGCGGGATGGTCTTCAAAAAATATCGGCCGTTAGTTTTTTGTGCAACAGCCTTACTGTCTGGTTGTTCATTCTCTTCTGACTCTTTGCTGCCTACCCTAACAGGGGAAGACCCAGCCGGGCCGCCGGCCGCGCCCGCTAAAACCGCCCAAGCACCGACCCCACGCCTGGAGCCCGTTGCCCGACCTGCTTTACGGCCCGCACCAGCACCCATGATGCGGACTGCCCGATCCTCACAGACGGCAAACGGTGCTGCTATGGCCAGTACATTTGTCAGCGGGAAGGTTGCCGAACTTCGCCAGGAGCTGCGCCGGCTTCAGACAAACGTATCAAAGACCAACTCCAATTTGCAGCAGCTGCGCTCCTCCAGCGTGCAAAAAGCGTCAAATTACCAACGCGCCGTTGCAGACGTGAACTCTCGGCTGCAAGTTGGCACCACACCGGGAAACCCAATTCTGGTCCAGCAATTCAACACAGCTCTTGCTCTGCTGAACAAAATTAGCACGGATATCAGTTCGATGAATAAGCTGACAACTCAGGTGACATCTGACTCGACCCTAGCCGCATTTCTGTCAGAAAACACCCGTGCGGCTTTCCGACTGTCGGGCGCGCTCGATGAAGACCATGCCGGCCTCGCCATGCTGGAAGACGAAGTGAACCGGACGGTAGTCCTGGTGGATCGCCTTTTAAAAGAGCTTAGCGAGGATATACAGCGTCAGACCAATTTCGTTGCTACCGAGCGGAGCAACATGAACACGCTTTCGGCCTCTATCAAGACCGGTGAGATCATGGGTGCCAGTCTAACCAATAGGGCTCTCACGGCCGCCACATCTGGCGCCGGCGCCATCACTCCGAGGGCGTCGGGATCAACAACATTGGGCCGCCGACCGTTGGTTGTCATTCGCTTTGACCGGAAAGACGTGGCTTATGATCAGGCACTTTATAACGCGGTGAGCCGGACTCTTGAAAGCCGGCCTGGAGCCACATTCGCTCTGGTGGCGGTGGCTCCCAACACGGGGGGCGCGGCCAAGGTAGCACTCAACCGTAATAAGGCTCGCCGGAATGCTGAAAATGTCCTTCGCACACTGCAGCGGATGGGACTGCCGACACAGCGCGTCGCCCTATCGGAGCGAACTGGACGAGCCACAAGTACCGAAGTTCATCTCTATCTGAACTAGCGGATATAGCACACTTTCTGAATGCTACCGGCGGGCTGGATCACCAGCGTGTCGTTAATAAAGTGCAAGCAAAATCCGGGCAACTCCATGCAGCCATCTCAATCATCTCTCGACACTAGAGGATATATGCTGCTGCTCGTCACCGTTGTTGGCTGGGGTATTTCTTGGCCGTTCCTTAAGATCGCTCTCACGGAGATCCCGCCTTGGACATTTCGGGGCCTGATCGCGCCCGCCGCCGCCATTCTTGTGTTCGGTATTGGCGCCCTCCTCAAACATGACCTTGGCAAGCCCACTGGACAGTGGCGGGAAATCACCCTCGCCGCTCTTTTGAACATTACGTTTTGGCACGTTTTCAGCGCCTTCGGCATTAAGCTGTTGGGCGGGGGACAAGCCTCGATTATCGCTTATACCATGCCTCTTTGGGCCGTGCTATTCAGCACCTGGCTAATCGGCGAAACCCTCACGCCCGCGCGGGTGGCAGGGCTTGGTGCCGGCATGGCGGGGCTCGCCGTCCTCGTGTCTGGAGACGTTGGCATTCTCGCTTCCAGCCCCCTGGGTGCCTTATTTATGCTGATCGCTGCGTGTGCCTGGGGCGCCGGCACGACCCTTCAGAAGAAAGTCGCTTGGACCATATCCCCCGTTTCACTGGTCGGATGGCAACTTCTCATCGGCGGTCTACCAATCACCATCACGGCACTTTTTGTTGATGCGGGAAGCTGGGAACCCGTCTCCACCGCGGCCGTATGGTCCACCATTTTTGTTCTGGTCTACCCAATCATCCTGTGTTGGTTCGCGTGGTTCACCATCGTGGACCAAGTTCCCGTCGCGGTCTCCACTGTGTCTATTTTAGCCGTCCCCGCCCTGGGTGTCGGAAGCTCGGTTCTTGTTCTGGGCGAAGNCATCGGCTGGAGGGAGACCGTCTCGCTGCTGCTGATCTGCGCCGCCATTGCCCTCGTTTTAAAGCCCGCGACGGCTGCGAAGACATCTTCCAGCCGACACACGTCCAACCGTTAAATACCCANATTGTCGATAAGGCGTGTTTTGCCGAGCCAGGCNGCTCCTAAAATACGGCAAGACCCCGATGCAGAGGAGAGCGGCAAAAGCGTCTCCGGGTCGACGACCGCCAAATAATCCACACCGGTGAACCCGGCAGCCAGGAGATTCTGCGTGCCGTCTCGCACAGCGCTTGCACTGTCCGCACCGCTCTGGAGCGCAGCCGCCATCGTCAAGAGAACGGCATGCAATGCCGGCGCTACGGCTCGCTCTTCCGCCGTCAAATAGGCGTTTCGGGATGACAAAGCCAAACCGTCCTCTTCCCGTATGGTGGGACATCCGATGATCTTTACGGGAATATTCAAATCCGCNGTCATCCGCCTGATCACCAGGAGCTGCTGATAATCTTTATCCCCAAAGTAAGCACGATCTGCCAGGGACTGAATGAGCAATTTGGAGACGACCGTCGCCACGCCGGTAAAGAAACCCTCCCGGAACGTTCCTTCCAGAACATCCCCCAGTCCCGGAACCGATACAGACGTCACCGCACCCGCTATGTACATCTCTTCTACCGCGGGGGCGAATAGGAGGTTCGTCCGGCGATCTTGGAGCGCTTGGGCATCGGCGACCTCAGTGCGAGGGTAGACGTCAAAATCTTCCGTCGGGCCGAACTGTTTTGGGTTTACAAACAAAGTGACACAGGTCCGGTCATTTTCAGCCACGGACCGGTCGACGAGCGAAAAATGCCCTTCGTGCAAGGCACCCATGGTTGGTACCAAGCCGACAGACAGCCCAGCCCGGCGCCATTCGCCAATGCCCTGCCTCAGTTCGGNTACAGTCCGAACGATGGTGAAGTTTTGAATCATGGCAGCCTTTGGNCGATTAGCGTNTNGGTTAAACCTGTCAGGCCTTATTTTTTNCCATAACAGTGCTCCGNCGCCGGAAANGTACGCGCNGTCACTTGCGCCGCATAATCAGCCGCNGCCTGNCCAATATCTTCCCCGACCTCGACAAACCGTTTCACGAATTTTGGCGTAAAGTCAGCGAACATACCGATGGCGTCCTCTGTCACCAGCACTTGACCGTCGCACGCAGGGGACGCACCAATGCCGATGGTCACCGTGGGAATGGCCTCTGTAATCGCCCGCGCCACCGGTTCGATTACCGCCTCGATCACGATGGCAAAAGCGCCGGCATCAGAGATCGCCTTGGCATCGGCCAGAATTTGCTTTGCCCCGTCATCATCGCGTCCCTGCGACCGATAGCCACCGGCAACATTAACGGATTGGGGTTTTAAGCCGACATGGCCCATAACGGGAATGCCGCGCTCGATCAGAAACCTGACGGTTTCGACCATTTCCTCTCCGCCCTCGATTTTGATCCCGGCGCACCCGGTTTCCGTGATCACCCGAGCCGCATTTCGAAAGGCCTGTTCAGGCGATTCCTGATAACTACCAAATGGCATGTCCACAATCACACAGGCATGCTCCGTTCCCCGAANAACCGCTGCGCCATGAGCAATCGCCATCTCCANCGTGACCCCATGGGTCGTCTCCAGGCCGTAAAGAACCACNCCCATAGAGTCGCCCACCAATAGAAAATCCACATGGGGATCNAGAATGCGGGCCATGGGATAGGTATAGGCCGTCAAGCTCACAACGGGCGCGCCGCCCTTGCGGGCGGCAATGTCCGGAATTGTAACTCGGCCGTTTATTTTTTTTGCCGTACTCACGAGTATTACCCCTTGAACGAATTACTGATTGGCAGTTTATATTGCTCCCAAGGGGCGCTGACATACCATATTGTAAGTTTGTCCGCCAGTCATGGCGAAAGCCAGATTGATNGACACAATAGGAACTAGTTGTCCCANGGAATAATGAAACCAGGAGGGGTGATGCAAAAAGCTGTTTGGAATGTCCGGAAACCCCTGATGGCCGCCATCAGCTTTGGGCTATTGCTGTCAGGATGCCAGAACATATCGCTGGGCANCATTAGTCCAGCGACATCATCCTCTGAGGCCACGCCCGTGACTNAGGTACCCGAGAAACAAACATCTGGGCCCGCCGATCAACGGACNGAGAACATCCAAGATGCCCAGGCCCAGCCGGAGACATCGACATCGCCAGNNNGGGAACGTCTAACCAAACCGATGGTGCGTGCCGACAACCAAATGGTTGTTGCGGCCAATCCTCATGCTGTCACTGCCGGCCTCGACATTTTACGGGCAGGAGGCAGTGCGGTGGACGCTGCCATTGCAACGCAACTGGTTTTGAACGTGGTTGAACCGCAATCGTCAGGCATCGGAGGCGGTGCTTTCCTTATNCATTTTGCCGCGGCTTCCGGNGCCATCGANGCCTATGACGGTCGGGAGACNGCACCGNCCNGNGCCACACCGGATATGTTTTNGAANTCGGATGGGTCACGCATGAAGTTCCATGAAGCCGTTCCCGGCGGATTATCCGTTGGCGTTCCGGGCGTNCTGAGAATGCTCGAGATGGCTCANCAAACACANGGNAAANTGCCCTGGGAAANTNTGTTCCAGCCCGCCATCCAAATCGCGGAAGAAGGTTTTAAGATATCACCACGCCTCCACCGGCTCGCAGATGGCGACCGGCATTTGAGAAAATTTACGACATCGGCAGGCTATTTTCTGACGGAGGAAGGCCGGGCGAGAGCTGTCGGCTTTAATCTCCGTAACCTGGCGCTTGCAGACACCCTGCGTCGGATCGCCGCAGAAGGGGCAGATGCTTTCTATCGGGGCACCATAGCACAAGATATCATTCGGACCGTCCGGAATGCACCCCTAAATCCCGGTCAGATATCGCTGCGGGATCTGGAATCGTACCGGGCAAAGCGTCGGGAGCCCGTCTGCGCGCCGTATCGATCCTGGTTTGTGTGCGGCATGCCGCCGCCGACATCGGGCGGCGTGACGACACTTCAGATCCTGAGCATGTTAAGCGGCCAGGATCTAGGGGAACTGGGGGCAGAATCGCCCCAAGCCATACATTTGATCTCAGAAGCCAGCAAACTGGCATTTGCCGACCGCAATCACTATCTCGCTGATCCGGATTTTATCAACGTCCCCACCGGCAAACTACTCGACCCCGGATATCTGGCCAGCCGGGCCAACCGGATCAATCGGGAAAAGGCGATGACGCGGGCCCGGCCCGGCAAACTGGAGCCAAAGAGCGCCTATAATTTCGCGCCAGACACGTCGGAGAAAGGTCTCTCCACCTCGCACATGTCCATTGTTGACAAAAATGGCAACGTAGTTTCCATGACCACAACCATCGAAAATGCGTTCGGGTCCCGCCTAATGGTGCGTGGTTTTTTATTAAATAACGAACTCACTGATTTTTCTTTTACCCCGATTAAGGATGGCAAGCTTGTGGCCAACGCTGCCTGGCCCGGAAAGAGGCCGCGCTCTTCAATGGCGCCCATTATAGTCTTCGATAATCAGGGAAAACCCGTTCTGGTTGTGGGATCTCCCGGAGGCTCTGGCATCATTGGATATGTGGCGAAAACCATCATCGCGGTCCTGGATTGGAAGATGAACGCGCAACAGGCCGTGGAAACAGCCCATTTTTTAAATCGGAACGGACCGACAGATTTGGAGAAGGGAACGCCGATCGCTGGTCTTCGGGAGGACCTCGAAAACCTGGGACATACGGTCCGTATTCGGGCAATGACAAGCGGACTACATGTGATCAAAATTTCCGAGAACGGCCTGGAGGGCGGCGTGGACCCGAGACGAGAGGGCCTGGCCGCCGGCGACTAAGAGGCGCGACACAGGACTTGCGTTGTCTGTCTCCTGGTCTCAAGAGGCTGGCGGGTTTTCGCGCGCGATATCCGGCAAATCGGGACCATCGTCGGAAATATCTACCCGAATTCGGCCAACTGCCAGATCTCTCCAGCGGGCGAAACATAAGCGTCTGAGTAGACGGGTCCACGGCTTTATCAATGGCGTTCAAAGGGCGCAGCACCAACCGTACACCACAAGGTCTTCACTAGTTGTCAGGCGGTTCGACGCCAAACATAGCAGTGGTCAGGAAATTCCTGGGGATCTTGGTTTATTTTAGCCACTACCGCGCCGAGTTCGGCTAGCCGCCTTTGCTGGGGGCAGGGCGAAACTGCGTCGGTGGATTGTGGGGCCGAGCGTTGACTTCGCCACCGACAATCCTTATACACCGCAATTCGTTTTATAACAGCCGTCATTTTCGGAGAGAACCAGTGAAACGTACATATCAGCCGAGCATCCTAGTAAGGAAGCGCCGGCATGGTTTCAGGAGCCGCATGGCAACGGCAAATGGCCGCAAGATTTTGGCAAAACGCCGAGCCAAGGGACGGAAGCGCCTGTCAGCCTGAGCCTCGGCCCAAGCCCCGTGGGAGCGACGAGTGCATGGGCGAGCCTCCAAACATCCTAAAGAAACGACGACAATTCTTGCGGGTTGCGGCGAGTGGACGGAAGTGGGTCACGCCTGGCTTCGTCCTACAACTTGATGTCCGCGCTGTGGATGGAGAAGCTGGACAGGCCGACCCAACCCTGGCGAAGCCGAGGGTTGGCTTTACCGTCACGAAAAAGGTGGGGAACGCGGTTGTTCGTAACAGAGTAAAACGGCGGCTGAGAGCGGCAGTAGCGGAAGTCATTCCATTTTGCTCGCCTGCCGGAAATGACTATGTCCTAATCGGTCGCAAACAGGCTCTGGAGAGGCCCTTCCGGTCGCTCACATCGGATCTCAAGTGGGCGCTTCGAAAACTGGATGATAAAGCGGATTTGGGACAAAAATGAAGATTCTCGCGCACGTGCATGGCGTCCTACTAGCGGGACTTGTCAGGGCCTACCAGCTCATCGTCTCCCCAGTTTTACCCGGGTCATGCCGCTATCACCCAACATGCTCCCAATATGCCCTGGATGCCATTGATACGCATGGACCGCTCGCAGGCAGCTGGCTGGCGATCAAGCGTGTAGCCCGATGTCACCCCTGGGGATCGTCGGGATTTGACCCCATACCACCTAGAAACACAAAAATGGCACAGAAAAAATAACCGGAATTTAGCCCAGACAAATGGGAAGTGTATTGCACCATGGCACCGTCACGGCTATATCCGGGCGTCGAATTCTGCCGCAGCATGCGCACGGGAAATATTTTCGGCTGACCATTAGCAGCCGACGGAAACCTCAGACGGGATATCATGGAACAAAAAAATCTTTTAATGGCCATCGTTCTGTCTGTCGCCATTATGCTCGGCTGGCAATTTTACATGGAACAAATGGCCCCGCCGCCGTTGGATAAAACGGCTGATCAGATCCAAACGCCATTCGCACCTGGAGAAAGCCCTAGCGCGACCTTAGCGCCGCCGCCGCCCGGCGCACCGGGCCAAACCACCGGACTGCCCGGCCAAGTCCAGGAATCCGTCAACCAGCGGGCCGCCCAAGCTATACCACGGATCAAAATTGTCTCCCACCGAGTTACCGGATCCCTATCGCTTGTGGGCGCCCGCTTTGATGATCTGACATTGATGGACTACCGAGAGACCATCGAGCCGGACAGCGAAAAAGTAAACCTGCTCAAACCCTTCGGCACAGATAATTCATATTATGCCTATTACGGCTGGGTATCTGCGGACACGCAAGTCCCGCCACTGGATGCCAGGTGGACGTCGGACCGAGAGGAATTGAGCCCGGGCGCGCCGGTCACGCTCAGTTGGACCAATAAAGATGGCGTGGTCTTCCAGCAAATCATTGCACTTGACGAACATTATATGTTTACGGTTCAACAGCGCGTCACCAATGGATCCCGAAAAGTGGCCAACGTTTTCCCATTCGGTCAAATCGCCCGTCGCGGCACACCGGATGTGCTGGATTTTTATATTCTTCACGAGGGCCTTTTGGGAGTTTTCAACGGCGTTCTGAAAGAAGTCGATTACGATGATCTGCAGGATTCAGACACCAAAGTGATTGCTAACGAGAAGTCTACGGGCGGCTGGATTGGCATCACTGATAAATACTGGCTCGCTGCTCTGATCCCGGACCAAAAAACTGTCGCAGACTCGCGTTTCTCCGATGCTGTCCGGTCCGGTGTTGATCATTATCAAGTCGATTTTCGCGGGCCCGGACTGGCAATAGCAGCCGGTGCTCAGAACACGGTCACCAACCGGCTCTTCGCGGGTGCCAAGGAAGCCAAACTCATTGTGGACTACCGTGATAAACTGAACATTAGCCGATTTGATCTGGCGATTGACTGGGGCTGGTTTGAGTGGTTAACCAAACCCATTTTCTTCGTCTTGGTATATTTTACAGACTTTCTCGGCAATATGGGCCTCGCCATCCTGCTGCTGACCGTGCTAATCAAACTCGTCTTTTTTCCCTTAGCCAACAAGTCCTATCGGGCGATGGCCAAAATGAAGGCCCTGCAGCCAGAAATGCTAAAAATCCGCGAACGTTTTGGCGAAGACCGGATGCGCATGAATCAGGAGATGATGGCACTCTACAAAAAAGAGAAGGCCAATCCTGCATCAGGTTGCCTACCCATCCTGCCGCAAATTCCCGTGTTCTTCGCGCTCTATAAAGTAGTGTTCGTTACCATCGAATTACGGCACGCACCTTTTTACGGCTGGATACAAGACCTGTCAGCAGCCGATCCACTGACATTCGTGAACCTTTTTGGCCTCATCCCCTGGACACCACCGGAATTTGCGGTGATCGGTATTTGGCCGATCCTTATGGGGGCGACAATGTATTTCCAGCAAAAGCTGAACCCGCCACCGCCGGACCCCATGCAAGCCAAGATTTTCATGCTGCTGCCGTTCGTTTTCACCATCATGTTGGCGCGCTTTCCGTCGGGCCTCGTGATCTACTGGGCGTGGAACAACCTACTGTCTATCCTGCAACAATATGTCATCATGCGTCAGGCTGGCGTGCCAATCGGCGGAGGCAGAATCCAGCCTAAGTCGTAAGCTAGGGATTTTTCGGGCCCAGAGTTATTACGACATGATATTTGTAATCGGAATCCCTTATGAGTGAGTCCCAGGCACAGCCGACGCACGTCACCTTTTCTCCGATCGAGACGGAGGCGGGACGTCTTTTGTTTTCCCAAGACTGCACCTTTCTTATGGGCGCCGTCTCCATGGACCATATGCCCGCGGGAGACGTGAGCGAAGTTTCGTTTGCGGGCCGGTCCAATGTGGGAAAATCAAGCCTGATCAATGCCCTGATGGGCCGAAAATCACTCGCCCGGACCTCCAACACACCGGGCCGAACCCAGCAAATCAATTTTTTTACCCTGCACAACAGGCTTATGATGACCGATCTGCCCGGGTATGGCTATGCTCGGGCTCCCAAAAAAACCGTAGATCAGTGGACAGACCTGATACGCGACTATCTTCGGGGACGTGTTACCCTGCGCCGGGTTTGTCTGCTGATTGACTCCCGTCATGGACTTAAACCGGTCGATAAAGAAATGATGACGCTCATGGATGGGGCCGCCGCGTCGTATCAGGTCGTTCTCACAAAATGCGATAAGATCAAACCAGGTGCGCTGGATAGACTAATTAATGGAACCAGGAAGGAATTGACCAAACATGTCGCCGCTCATCCAGATATTCTGGCTACCAGTTCGATAAAAGGCACTGGCATTTCAGAGTTGAGAGCGGCCCTTGCTACGCTGGCAGATGGCGATCAATTGATGTAGTGTCCCGCGTCATGAAAAAAGAAAAGAGACATCCGACGGAAAAAGCCCTCGAAAAAGCCCGAACACTCTCTGAGGCACTTCCGTTCATGCGACGGTACGCTGGTGAGACCGTTGTCATTAAATATGGCGGCCACGCTATGGGAAATGACAATCTTGCTCGATTGTTCGCCATCGACATCGTCCTGCTGAAACAGGTCGGAGTTCACCCCATTATCGTGCATGGCGGCGGGCCGCAGATCGGCGAAATGCTGGAAAAGATGAAAATTAGGTCGTCTTTCGTCGACGGACTGCGAGTGACCGACTCGGAGACGGTCGAAGTCGTGGAAATGGTCCTGGCCGGAACCATTAACAAGCAGGTTTCCGCCGCCATTAACAATGTCGGCGGTGTAGCCGTCGGCATGTCTGGCAAAGATGGTAATCTCATCCAGGCGTCAAAACTCCGTCGCACCCAAAAGGACCCAGATTCCAACATCGAAAAAATATTAGACCTAGGTTTTGTGGGAGAGCCCGCCAAGATCAATACGCATGCTTTGGACGTCTTCCAGCGATCTGACATGATCCCGGTGATTGCCCCCATCGGCATTGGTCCAAAGGGAGAGACGTTCAATATCAATGCCGATACGGCCGCTGGCGCGATTGCCGCCGCGATGGGGGCGAAGCGGTTTCTATTGCTGACCGACGTCGCCGGCGTTCTTGACGGAGAGGGCAATCTCATTGAAAAAGTCGACGCCATAACGGCGAAGAAAATGGTGTTAGACGGCACGATCGGTGGCGGGATGATTCCCAAAGTCGAGACCTGCCTGAAAGCCAATGAGAATGGTGTCGACTCATCCGTCATCCTTGATGGCCGGGTGCCTCATGCTATCCTGTTGGAACTGTTTACGGACGACGGCGTCGGCACTTTGATTGGCACCGGAGCTTAATCCACCGATCATACAAAATGGCTCTGATTGGTAAGTACTGCGATAAGGTGCCGCAGACAGCCCGTCAGCGTATTGGACCGTCAAATGAATGCTCAGATAAAACCTCAAGATCTTCGCGACATTGATCATTGGATCTTCGACCTGGACAACACACTCTATCCGGTGTCCGCTAATCTGTTCGACCAAATCGACAAAAAAATGTGCAGCTATATTGCTGATTATCTCGGGCTCAGCCATGCGGAAGCCTATAAGGTTCAGAAAAGTTACTTCCGGGAACATGGCACGTCTTTGCGAGGTATGATGGAAAACCATGATATGGATCCCCAGCCTTATCTTGACAACGTTCATGCCATCGATCTCTCCGTCCTTAAAGAAGACACGCAAATGAATGCGGCGCTTCATCAGCTTCCAGGACAGAAAGTCATTTTCACAAACGCTGCCACAAACTATGCCCTGAATGTTCTGGAAAAATTGGGAATCGGCCATCATTTCAGCGACGTGTTTGATATCGCCGACGCCGATTTCGTACCAAAACCGGAGCCTGCCCCCTATGACACCGTGATCAGCCAGTTTGACATCGATCCAAAATCTGCGGTCATGGTTGATGACATTGCTCGAAATTTGCGGCCGGCGGCCGACCGAGGCATGAAGACTGTTTGGGTCAAGACCGACCGGCCTTGGGCCCATGCAGAAGCTGACACCGTCACCCCCGACTTCACAACAACCGACCTCTCGGCCTGGCTTGCGGAGGTCGCAAACCTCAAGCCGTCGGCCCATTGACAGGGTGGCCCTGGTGCACCATGTTCCGGTTTTTTACGTCCAGAAATTTTCCGTAAGAAGGGATCATCACCGTGAGCACTGCCGATTTACAAGCCGCCGTGGACGCCGCCTGGGAAGCGCGGGACGAAATAACCCCTCAAACCGCCGGCGCCCAACGCGATGCGATCGAAGACGCGTTGGCTTTATTGGACACTGGACATGCCCGCGTTGCTGAAAAAGGAAGCGGCAGCTGGACGGTCAACCAATGGCTGAAAAAAGCCGTCCTTCTGGGATTTCGCTTGAACGACATGGCGCCCATCAATAACAGCCCGGGCGACGGTTCCTGGTGGGATAAAGTTCCGTCCAAATTTTCCGGTTGGGGCGCCGCGGAGTTTGAATCTGCCGGTTTCCGGGCCGTTCCGAATTGCGTAGTTCGGCGCTCGGCCTACATCGCGCCGGGCGTGGTGTTGATGCCGTCCTTTGTTAACTTAGGCGCCTATGTTGATACCGGCACAATGGTGGACACCTGGGCCACGGTTGGTTCCTGCGCTCAAATTGGTAAGGACTGCCATATCTCGGGCGGCGTCGGTATTGGTGGCGTGCTGGAACCGCTGCAAGCCGATCCAGTTATCATCGAAGACAATTGCTTCATTGGCGCCCGCTCGGAGGTCGCGGAGGGTGTCATCGTCGAGGAAGGCGCCGTCTTATCGATGGGTGTATTCATCGGCGCCTCAACCAAAATCGTTGACCGCGCGACGGGTGAAGTCTTCATTGGGCGAGTACCGGCCTATTCAGTTGTCGTTCCGGGCTCTTTGCCCGGCAAAAACCTGCCCGACGGCTCCCCCGGCCCCAGTCTGTACTGCGCAGTGATTGTGAAACGCGTAGATGAGGGAACACGGTCAAAAACCTCTATAAATGATTTGCTGCGGGACTGACCGGGAGAGAAACCGTCAATGGCCATCGACGCCCTAGAATTATCACAAGCCCTCATCCGGTGTCCGAGCGTAACGCCGACAGATGCCGGGTCGCAAAATGTGTTGCGGAATGCCCTCGAAGCGGTCGGCTTTACATGCCATACCGTCACCTTCAGCGATGACGATACACCGGATGTGACAAATCTGTATGCTCGGATAGGTAATCAATCACCGAATTTGTGCTTTGCCGGCCATACGGATGTCGTGCCGATAGGCGATGCGGACGCCTGGATAGACGATCCCTTTGAAGCCACAATCCGGGACGGCGTCCTCTATGGTCGGGGGGCTTCTGACATGAAGGCCGCGATCGCGTGCTTTGTTGCAGCAGCTTCCCGTTTCTTGGAAGCACGGGACGGTGATTTCAACGGGTCCCTCTCCTTTCTGATAACCGGCGACGAAGAAGGACCAGCAGTCAACGGCACACAGAAACTCCTTGATTGGATTACAGACCAGGGAGAGACCCTCGACGCCTGTATCGTCGGGGAACCAACCAACCCCCGGCAGCTTGGCGATATGATCAAGATCGGCCGGCGCGGGAGCTTGAACGGCTACCTTACGGTCTTCGGAACCCAAGGGCATACGGCCTACCCCCATCTGGCGGATAACCCAGTCCATCGGGCCGCCGCCATGGTCACTGCCCTCACCGCGGCGGAATTGGATCAAGGCTCGGATCACTTCCAGCCATCGACGCTTCAGGTATCGACCATGGATGTCGCGAAC
>NHHQ01000136.1 GCA_002170915.1 Rhodospirillaceae bacterium TMED167
CTTATCGCCGGACATTTCCCGCGAATACGCTAACTCCCAATAGGCTTCGGTTCTCCCCGGTTCTGCGTCAAAACCTCGTTCATACAAAGAGACCGCTTCCTCAAAATATTCTGTCACGCGCAACACTGCCGCCAAGCCAAACAAGGCATCTGGATCTGAAGGCGCGGCCTGCAGAGCGCTTCGATAGGCTTCTTCTGAAACTTCATATTCGCCGAGCCCAAAACAACAATCTCCAAGGCCGATCAGAGCTTCAGGTGTTCCGCTGTTTTGCTTAAGAATGGCCTCATAGTCAGCACGGGCCGCCTCAAAGTCGTCCTCGTCTAAGTGGGATCGCGCCCGTTCTATTAGTTGTGTGATGTCAACGACAATCATTTTTTACTGAACAATGCCTCCGATGGGAATATCTCATAATCATGAAACGAGGTGGGAAGGATCACCCATGGCAGGTTTTCCCAATATCACCTCCTACTCAATTCACTGAGACTGCCAATAGCCGCAATGCCTGCGCAGGCTGTTCCGATCAACCTGGGCGCGGTGACCCGGGTTATCCCTCCAAGTGCGATCATCGGCACCAATGCTGAACTGCTCTGTCGGGCAAAGTGAAAGACACCAGTTGCGTCCTTATTAGGGTGGCTCGCCGTTGTAAAAACGGGTGAAGCCAGAACAGCATCAGCGCCCATCTTTTGTGCAGCATATAGCGCTCTTGTGGAATGAACCGCGGCGGTCAAGATTCGATTGTTCAAACGACTCCAGCGGCGATGGCCGGGCTGGGGCTGTGTAATTGCCCATTCCGGAAGATGAAGTCCGTCGGCCGCGACAATGTCGGCTAGGCGGGCGTCCTCGGCAATAATCAATATTAATGATCGGTCCTGACAGATACGCTTGAGATCTTTAGCAAGAGTATACCTATCTGGTGTATCATAGTGCCGCAATATTACCGCTGTCCCCCGCGGCAAACGTCTAGCAATCTGAATTGGATCTGGCGTGCGCACTGAGTCAGTCATGAAATAGAGATATGGCAGGTGGGCCGCCCCAGATGATAAATTGAGCCGACGTCCGATTTTTGATAAATGTAAGATCCCATCTTCACTCATAAAGCGATCATAGAAAATTATCCATGAATGCCAATTCCAACATTCCCGAAAATTTATCCGGGGTCCTGGACAAGATACGTGCCGCCGCCGCCGCCGCTGGGCGTTCCCCCGGGTGCGTTGAGCTTGTTGCTGTATCGAAAACCCATCCGTCGTCATCCATCGACACGGCAGTTTCGGCCGGACAAAAGGTGTTCGGAGAGAATAGAGTTCAAGAAGTTTCACAAAAATGGCCGGCCCTGAAAGACATGTATCCGGATACTCGGCTTCATTTGATCGGCGCCCTGCAATCAAACAAAGCCCGGGATGCGGTACGTCTGTGTGATGTTATTGAAACAATTGACCGCCCCAAGCTCGCCCGTTCACTGGCCCGGTTGATGGATGAGGAAGGACGGCGGCCGTCTTGCCTCATACAAGTGAATACGGGTGAAGAGCCACAAAAAGCGGGCGTCCTGCCCGCCGATGCGGATGCCTTTATCACCGCTTGCCGGGACGACTATGGGTTGCCGGTCACGGGTCTTATGTGTATCCCCCCGGTTCATGAAGAGCCCTCGCTTCATTTCGCATTCCTCCACAGCATTGCCGAGCGAAATGGCTTAGCCACCTTATCCATGGGTATGAGCGCGGATTACGAGATTGCCACTCGGTTTGGTGCGACGCATGTTCGGGTCGGTACGGCAATTTTTGGCACCCGGCAGTCGATGGCTATTGCCTGATCAAAACTGACACGCACTGATTAAGTGGTCAATTGGATGTGGATATTTTCGTTCGGGTCGCATCCGGCTAGAACGGTTACAAGCGTTTGCATATCCAAGGCGACGCAGCCTTCAGTTGGGCTATGGTCTGCAGTGGCGACGTGCATAAAAATGGCGCTGCCGCGATAAGGGACGACTGGTGCGTCATTGTGGCCAAGAACGACGACAATGTCGTAACATGGGTCGTTACGCCATAGTTTTTCGTGAGAAGCCTCAATGGGAAGTTGCACGGGCATATTGTAAAATTCATGCTCTGGATCATCGCACCAGGCGTCCGATTTAGTAATGGTATGTGTTGGCAACGTAGTCTGGAAGCCGGCTACCCTATCCCGGCGGTAGAGCACTTTTCGGAGAGCATAGGTACCGGCCGGCGTAAACCCATCGCCCTCCCATTTATCCGAGGTCACACCATTCCGGCCGAGAACGCATTTAAACAGGTTTCCTTCCCAATTTAGAGTGGTTGGCGGGGTAACCCTTATCATCGCCGCACGGAGACGGCGGGGTTTTGACTTGTATCTGCTGCCAGACTGTTCGCAGATTTATATTTATCCAAACCCTGACGCATGGCATCTAGGACCCAACCGTTTTTGGTGTGCGATAATGTTTGGGTGATTGCCTGAATAGGGTCGGGCGCTTGACCGTTTGCTGTTAAAAATGCTGCGGGAGGGGTTTGAGTGACAGGTTGAGGTTGCTCTTTCTCCGAGGCGGTGACTAGGAAGTTCGTTGCCGAAAATTTTGGTGTTAGCCGCAAAGGTTTAATAGCGGCTGCCTGACCCTGTCTGGTTTTCGCGAGTTCATTGTTCAGCGGATGCGGGGATAATGCCATAGGAGAATCGCCTTTTGACGTTCCCAATGGGTCATGTGGCGCGGTCGTTCGGGCTATATCTCCTAGTAGCCCAAGGTCTGGGAGCGGTCTTGGAGCGACGGTTACGCCTGGGCTATCTCCGCTGAATGGACGCTTTGCGACGGGAATTGCGGACATGCCTGCGGCTTGAAACCTTTCCTCGGTTATGTACGTCTTTTGTGGCGGCGGCTTTATTTTGTCAACCGCGAGTGTTGGAAGACCGGCCTCAATGGGTTGCAGCCCCGAAACCGAGGTTTGGTTTTGACTTGATCGCCCTCTCATCTGTGCTGGTTCCAAAGCGGCTGTTTCTAAGCCGGTTCTGCCGGACGCGGGTGTATTTTGATCGTCCTTCGTTCCGGTGAAAAATGCAACCGTATGATCCGTAATGTCGCGGCCTGTGCTGTGCTTCACCGCCACATCCAGACCGGAAAGAGCCGCACCCAAGGGGCCACCAAACAACGTTCCCCCAGCGATCTTTGCGCCCGGATCAATTGAATCCCCGGTGATTGATCGGTAAAGCATCGAGACCACAGGTATGTGTTGCAGCGGATTGATCACGTCTAAAAAATCGAAGAACGTAAACCCGTCTTTACCAAAAAATCGGAAGCCGTTGCTGTCGTTGACGTGACTTTGCTGTATGGGGCTGGGTGGGCTGGTGCCCGGGTGGGCAAACGCTAATGAGCCCGTTCCAGCGTCAATCTTATCAATCATTAGTTTTCCCGTTCAATTTTATTTGGGTAAGCCTGTGCAATATGGGTGCCAAAGATTATGTAAGACTTTCTGGGTGTTCGAGGGGGCTTCGAGTGCCAGGATTGTGTTTTATCTCATTTTTGTTGCTAAAGAGGGAAATAGTTGCCGGGTGAAGACCATTTTTCACAGAGCGTATTGCGCCAGATCCTTTGGTGACATCATGAGAGGTTATGGGTCAAAAAAGCTACTTATCATCGTATTTTAACATTAGTATACGCTTTATGGGTTCAAGAAGACGCATTCTGGTTGTTGTTGGTAATGACGATCTCCGGCAGATGTTGATGGAGCAGCTTCAAATCGATGAAGAATTCATCACGGAGGAAGCTGCGGCAGGAACCGTTGCCATCGACTGCACTAAGGAGCAACATTTTGATACTATATTACTCGATGTTGGTCTGCCAGACATGGACGGAGGGCAAGTCTGCCGAGTTATGCGCGGTACCGGTGTGAAGTCGCCAATTATTATGCTCGCCGGTGCAGATGCTGAAGCGGTCTTCGGACTTGAAGCCGGCGCCAATGATTATGTGATAAAGCCTTTTAAAATTAGCGTATTATTAGCTCGCCTGAGGGCTCATATTCGGGAACATGAGCAAAGTGATTATGCTGTCTTTCATATTGGTCCCTATACCTTCCGCCCTGCAGCCAAAATCATGATGAATAAAGAGACCGATAAAAAAGTGCGTCTAACCGATAAAGAAACTGCCATCTTGCAGTTTTTATATCTTGCTGGGGAGCGCGTTGTCAGCCGTGATGTTTTGCTGGGCGAAGTTTGGGGATATAACGCCAGCGTCACAACGCATACTTTGGAAACCCATGTCTACCGGTTACGGCAAAAAATTGAACGTGAACCATCTAATGCTGAATTGCTGGTGACGGAGCCCAGCGGTTACCGGCTCGTCTCTTAGCATTCGACTATTTCTAAATTGTTAGCGTCACGGTGACCGGCGCATGATCGGACGGTCTGTCCCAGCCACGGGCCTCTCTCAAAACGTTGGCCTCGACGATGGAATCGGCCAAGGGGGCGGTGACCCAGATATGGTCAAGCCGCCGACCTTTGTCGGCTGAAGACCAATCCTTTGAGCGGTAGCTCCACCAGCTGTAGAGCGGTTCATGGGGGAGAATAATCTGGCGGACCGCATCCATCCAGGGCCCTGACTTTCTGAATTTTTCAAAAAGAGCGACCTCAACGGGCGTGTGAGAAACTATTTTCAGCAGTTGTTTATGCGACCAGACGTCCGTTTCCAGCGGTGCAATATTTAGATCGCCCACAAGAATGCGCCGCGCACCCGTTTCTTGGCGGGCCAGTCCCCAGCGTGTCATCGCCCGCAAAAATTTTAGCTTGTGATCGAATTTATCATTTAACTTCGGATCCGGAACATCTCCGCCCGCCGGCACATAGACGTTGTGGAGTTCAATATTTCCCGGAAGTACCGCGAATACATGTCGAGCATCATTTTTGCCGCACCAATCCAGATGGCCTGTGTTCTTAAAAGGCTTTTTTGACAAGATGGCGACACCATTATAGGCCTTCATGCCCGACACGGCTTGATGTGGATAGCCCATTGCGGCGATTTCATCGGCTGGAAACAATTCGGTCATCACCTTGATTTCTTGCAGGCAGATGACGTCGGGCGAGAGTGTCTCCGAAATTTTCGCCAATGTTTTCAGTCGAGACCGGACGCTGTTGATGTTCCAAGTGGTGATTTTCAATTGAGGCCACTCCACAACCGATCTAGATGTCTGTGTCGACTTGCAATAGTTTCTTTATGATGCCTCGTCGTTTAATTTACAATGGGATATATCAGTTCCCTCTCCATGAGATCACAGACCGCGGGAGATATTATGCGAATTTTTAGAGAAGCCACGTAAACTTACTGGGACGAACGCGCCCGGCCACGGCTGAGCCGGGCGCTCTATCGGGTGCGAAAGATTGGCCTTTTCCGGCGGAGCGCAAACGGCGATCTCTCTCTCTTTTGCAGGAGAAAAATGTCCCATACGCTGGGCATGGGCAGATCATCGTCGCATTTTGACATTAATATTTACAGCGTTGTCAAGCGACTGGGGTGAGGCGCGCGCAGGTGAATACCACTGGGGGTGTCAGGGACGCGGCTTACGGGTCATGCTGGAAAAGCTTCGGATCCAGCGTCATGTCGGTTTCCAGGCCAGTAAGCGTCACGTTGGTTCGAATGTTTTGAGCATCAACGACGGTCCACTTGCGGAGTGCAAGAGGGTTATCTGCAAATATTAGGGTCAGGGATCCTTTTTCCGGTTCGTCTGTGTCCTGAACCGTCAGGCGGAGCACGCCAGGCGTCCGCCCAATCTTTGTGACGGTGATATCGCCATCCATCTGAATGTCTTCGCGGACCAGAAAATTGACTGGTGTGGATTTGAGGAATACATGTGTGACTTGGTCCAGGTCCTTATCGATGTAAATGAGAAAGATGCCGTCCGAGATTATTAGAATGGAGGCTGGAGGGTCATATTCGAAACGCAGTTTACCTGGTCGGGACATAAAAANTTTACCNGATGCNACGCNCCCATTGGAAGNAANTTGCANAAACCCNCTTTTNANNGTGGANANNCNCTCGAGATAGNNNTNGACNCGNTTTANGTCTNTTNNNTNNTGNGCNGTCAGNCGGGCGGCAANGGCTGTCTCNGNNTCGGCCTTAGTGGNGGTCAGGAGTGCACCCCAGNGCANNACCATTGTGATNATTNTGTANGTAANGGNGCGCAGGTNCATNGCAGCCTCCGNGANNNNTNTNNNTANNTATTANTTNTNNATAAAAAGATTGCCTNCAAGAGGCAAAANNCTCTNTNGCNCNGCAGAATNNAGATGCAGGATGTGGGACNGGGAANTNAGTNGCNGCCGANTANGACCTCCCGGCGTCCCACNCGGTCGGCTTTACTNACCACNCCCTGTNCNTCCATCTGNTCCATAATCCNGGCNGCCCGATTATATCCNATCTGCAAGTGACGTTGGATNAAGCTCGTAGAGGCCTTGCCNTCCCGAGCGACAAGGGCCACCGCTTCGTCATAGTAGCTATNNTCGGAATTNCCGNTNCNGTCCTGGNNAGGAAGTGTNAACCCATCNTCGACGTCTTCCGTGACCTCGGTGATATANTTGGGNTCNGCCTGNTNCTTNAANAAGCTNACCACATGNTCCACTTCNTCGTCGCTGACGAAGGGNCCATGAACGCGGGTGATNTGGCCNCCNCCNGCCATNTANAGCATGTCGCCTTGGCCTANAAGCTGCTCTGCGCCCTGTTCACCCAGGATGGTCCGGCTGTCAATTTTAGATGTGACTTGAAAGCTAATCCGCGTCGGGAAGTTGGCTTTGATTGTTCCCGTGATGACGTCAACCGAAGGCCGCTGTGTCGCCATAATCAAATGTATGCCCGCTGCCCGCGCCATTTGTGCCAGGCGTTGGATGGCAGCTTCAATGTCCTTACCGGCAACCATCATCAAATCCGCCATCTCATCAACGACGACCACGATCAACGGTAGGGGCTCCATGCTCAAAGGTTGGTCTTCGTAAATCGGTTTGCCAGCATCGTCGAAACCGGTTTGTACCGTTCGGGTGAGTTCTTCTCCCTTCTTACTGGCCTCCACGAGTCGGTTGTTGTACCCGGTAATGTTCCGGACCCCCATTTGAGACATGAGCCGGTAGCGATCCTCCATTTCCCGCACCGCCCATTTCAGGGCCACCACGGCTTTGGAGGGGTCCGTCACGACCGGTGAGAGTAAATTGGGGATGCCATCGTAAACCGAGAGTTCTAGCATCTTGGGGTCGATCATGATGAATTTGCACTGATCCGGTGTGAGCCGGTAAAGCAGCGAACAAATCATTGTATTCACAGCTACCGATTTGCCAGACCCCGTGGTGCCCGCAATCAGCAAATGGGGCATGCGGGCGAGGTCCACCATCACTGGCAGGCCGCCGATGTCCTTTCCCAATACCAGGGTGAGCGCGCCATTGGATTTTTCAAAATCCTTTGAGGCAAGGAGTTCGCGGAAATACACCATGTCGCGGCTTGCGTTAGGTAATTCGATGCCAATCACGCTTCGCCCTGGCACAACGGCAATGCGGACGGACAAAGCGCTCATAGACCGTGCGATGTCATCGGCGAGACCCACAACACGGGAGGTTTTGGTCCCAGGTGCAGGCTCCAATTCATAAAGCGTGACGACCGGCCCAGGTCTCACTTTAACTATTTCGCCTCTGACCCCAAAGTCCTGAAGGACGGATTCTAAAAGGTCTGCGTTTTGCGACAAGGCTGCCTTATCGGTTTTGTCCTCTGGCCTGCTCTCTGGCGGTGATTCTAAAAAGTCCAGGGGCGGGAGTTGAACGGAATCTGATTTTCCAAGGGCGAGCTTGCCTTGCCGTGCCTTTTTCGCACGCTCTCCTGTTGTTGCCTGCTTGGCTTTTTCTGCCACGATGCCGGTATTAACGCGGCGCGTGGACGTCGCGGTGTCGGGTGCCTTTTTCTCAAATTCGGGTATTTCCTGCTCGCTGGCTGCATCTTCGATGTTTTGAGGATCTGTGCTACCGGGCTCTAAATCTTGCTCGGTTCGCGTGCCCCGGCGACGGATNTGGTCCGTGACGAACATGGCTCCTTTCCAGGCCTGATGCAGACTTTTGCGAATAGGTTGCCAAAGAGCCCGCCATTCCGAATTGTCGAGGCCAATGGCGACAAACATGGCTGCGGTGGCCGGGGGCAGCATGACGCCGCCAATTACGAGTTGTTCATAGCCTGGCGTAATGTCCACTAGGAAACCGGCTAAAAGGGCCTCTAAAACCATGCCAATGGCGCCGCCTAATCCGGCGCTGAGCGGCCAACTTTCAGGTTGCTGGAAGAGGGATAAAAAAATCGCTGTGAGGAGAAGACCTGACACGGCCATCAGCAGCCGGAGCCAAGGGTGTGTCACGTGCTCTTTTTTGAACAACCGCCAGCCCCAGGCTATAAGAGCGGCAAGCACCAGGACCGAAGCAAGCCCCACAGCCTGCAAAACAACATCCGACACAACCGCCCCAAAGGATCCAAGTANGTTCTGAACCGCGCTGTCAGACGCTGTATTCCAGGACGGGTCGGAAGGTTGATNGCTGAGTAACGCAAGGGTGATCAGACCGGCCGCTGCAAACAGGAGCAGCCCGCCGGCTTCAAAACAGCGCCGTTTCAAAAGGTCCATGGCGGCCGGTGGCAATAATGCTGGGCGTGCCGAATGAGCTATGGTTCGAGCCATTTACCATCATTACCGCCCGATTATTGACAGAACGTTAAAGAGCGCGCCTTCAAATGACGCAAGACCTTGAAACCAGTAGATTATTTATCCGTCAGCTATGCTCTTCGCCCCGGTTGGCCAATCGGTTGCCGCGGCGGCCCATTTTTTAAGGTCTGTTAACCCAGGACCTCAACCAGGCGTGTGAGCGCGTCATCGATAACGTCCGGTTCCTGCACAAGGGCAATGCGCACGTAGCTCTTGCCCGGATTGGTGCCGTCATGGTCNGGACGTGCCAGGTAAGCGCCCGGGATGACCNTGATGGCGCCCTCGGTCCACAGNCGGCNGGCNGCGTCTTCGCCATCTGTNACATCAAGCCATAAATAAAAACCACCCTCCGGCCGGTAATAGCCAAATTTTCCCTGCAGGAGTTGATCGGCCCGGTCAAATTTAGCNNGATACATTATNCGGTTTTGTTCAACATGGTCCTCGTCCCGCCACAGGGCGGCTGACGCCGCCAGCAAGGGCAAGGGAACAGCCGCGCCGCCATAATTGCGCAATGTCCGAAAGGCGCTAATCAACCGCGGATCCCCAGCAACGAAACCAGATCGGAGCCCAGGCGCATTGGAGCGCTTGGACAGGGAATGGAACACCAGAAGATTGTCCAACCCTTGGCCAAGCGCTTGCGCCGCCTCAAGGCCGCCGGGCGGCGGCAGTTTATCATAGATTTCCGCATAACATTCATCCACGGCCAATACAAAATCATACTTTCTGGCCAGCTCGATGGCTCTTTTAAGATATTCCAAATCGGCAATGGCGCCTTGCGGATTGGCCGGGGTGCAGAGGAAAGCTAGGGCCGTCCGCTCCAAAAGATCGACGTTTAGATTTTCAAAGTCCGGCAAAAATCCGGTTTCCTTGGTGGCGGAGAGATACACCGGCTCCGCATCCCGCAATACCGTTGCACCGACATAGACCTGATAGAAAGGGTTGGGGATCAGCACGGCGGGCCGGCGGCCATTTTTGGTCCGGGGGACGCAAATGTCCCCTGCCATGA
>NHHQ01000137.1 GCA_002170915.1 Rhodospirillaceae bacterium TMED167
CGCGGAGTGGCTCCGGGGCCGGCCAGAAGTGTTGGAGTTGCGTCATCCGGCCTTTCCGTCCTGTCCGGGACATGACACCTGGAAACGGGACTTTAGCGGATCTTCCGGTCTGTTCAGCGTGTTGTTAAAAGAAGCCCCTGATGCGGCAGTGGCCTCCTTAATTGACGGGTTGGAACTGTTCGCCCTCGGGGCCAGTTGGGGCGGCTATGAAAGCCTAGTGCTTCGCACGCGACTGACCCGGAGCGTCACAGACTGGGATATAAAAACGCCATGCGTGCGCTTTCATATTGGATTAGAAGATCCCGACGACCTCATTGAAGACCTTAAGGCCGGGCTCGACCGATATACGGCAGCAACATGATGCCTGATGATGCCGGTGACTGTGCGCTAGATGTCCTGCAGCACAGATGTCTCGGCGAGCCTTTTTAAGCGCCGCCGAAGAACCTTATTGGCGGCATTTCTGGGCAGCTGATCCACGAATAAATAGCGCCGCGGGCGTTTAAAGCTGGCCAATCCGCTCGCCTGAACCGCCCTGTCCAGATCGATGGCCTGCAGATTTTCTCCCGCGACACAGGCTGTTACCGCCTCCCCCCATTTTTTATCAGATGTGCCAATGACGGCGGCTTCCATGACGCCAGGATGCGCCGCAAGAACCGCTTCGATATCCCTTGGATGGATATTCTCTCCGCCGGAGCGGATAACGTCATCGGTCCGCCCAATCAGATCGACATCACCGTTGTCATGCAAAAGGCAAATGTCGCCGGTGTAATACCAGCCATCCACAACTTTTTCTTTTGTGGCCTCCGGACGGTTGAGATACTCGGTGAAGACCGCGTCACGGGCCGCGTCCACGATCAACTCACCTTCCTCGCCCGCTGCCACCAAATCGTTTGTGCCTCCACCAATTCTGATGATCCTGATACGACTATAGAAACCCGGCCTTAAGCGTCTGTGCTGGCCCACCGGGTCCGCATGATAGAGAGAGCACATGGTTTCCGTTGTGCCATAGATGTGCCGGACGGTACCGGCCCACTCCCGATCCATCTGCGTCAGAAAGGCGCCGTCGATCTCAGCACCGCCATAGAGGATAAGCTCCGTCGATGTCATTTTATCCGGCGTATAATTTGGTGCCTGCCCCATGGCGTAATACAACTGAGGCACGGCAAACATGTAGGTAATTTGGTGCTTTTCCACGGCGTCCACAGCGGCCATGGGACTGAACGCCGACATGACGTAATAGGTCCCGTTCAATGCGAGGGTCGCGAGAAAAACACCATAAAATCCTATGGCATGACTGAGCGGCATGAAGCCAAGAGCCCGTGTATGGGTGCCCTGGCGAAGACCAGCCTGCGTGCTCAGCCAGATAACCCGAGGCTCAGACGTCCCATGATTTAAAACCACGCCTTTGGGTAACCCGGTCGTTCCCGATGTGTAAAAGATGAACGCGGGGTCATCCGGCGCAGGAACCGGACATGGGAGAGAGGCAATGTCGCCCCGGCACGCCTCGAAGCTGTCAGCGCCCGTTACGGCAGTCTCCACCGTCAGAATGAAACCTTCTGCGGGCAGGCATCCCCGAACTGTCGACACAATCTCTGCATCCGGGAGCACGATCACCCCCACCATGCTGGCGTCCGCCACCATGTCCGCGATCTCCCGTGGTGTGAGCCGGAAGTTGATAAGCGCGGGCACAGCGGCCAGCCGTTGCAGCGCCAAGACGGCAACACAATGATCAAACAGGCTTGGCAAGACGGTTGCCACCCGGTCGCCCTGGCGGACCCCCCGGGCATGAAGTCCTGCCGCGACAACATCGACCTCTTCTATGAGCTCGGCATATGTCAGTTTCCGGTCCGTCTGATCATCGACCACCGCCAGATGATTCGGCGTGCGCTCCTTAGACATCCAGACAAGCTGATAGGCGGTTTGCATAACAGATCCCTCTTATTTTACCCCGCAGCATCACCCATACGAAGATACTGTTAAAAGGGTACCGTGGTTTTCCATCTACGGAAAGTCTGTGTGTGCCTTCAGAATTGTGAAAACGGTTTGCCAGTGCACGATCCCGCGCGTGGCGCGTGGTGAACACCACCACGCTCCCAGAAGACACAATCCGGAATGTTTGAGATTTGTTGACAGGATCACTGGCAAGGTGAATACCTGCGTCCTGAGGGGGAAACAAATGTCCTTGAACAAAGAACAACTCAACACGCTTCTCACCCAACTGTCCTTTGATGAAAATGGCCTGATCCCGGCCATTGCGCAGCAGTTTGATACTGGCGAAGTGCTGATGATGGCCTGGATGAACCGGGAAGCCGTTCAAGCCACCTTGACGGAAAACCGCGGTATCTATTGGTCCCGTTCGCGAGACAGCCTCTGGCGCAAGGGAGAATCCTCGGGACAGGTCCAGCACCTTAAGGAATTCCGATGGGATTGCGATCAGGACACGATACTCCTCCAAGTGGATCAGACCGGCGTGGCGTGCCATACTGGCCGTCGTAATTGCTTCTACTTTGCCATCCAAGAGGATGAGATAAGGATCATCACCGACGTCATCACCGACCCCGATACCCTGTATAAGCCCTAGAGCAGTGATCGGCTTTTATCGCATGACGGGGTTATTTAAATGAGAGCGCCAGGCTCCAGAAAAAGACTGTGGGGCATCGTCCTTTTAAAATTGGCGCTGCTGACCGGTATCCTCCTCCCGGC
Organism: Rhodospirillaceae bacterium TMED167; assembly: GCA_002170915.1. Next base: position 2,704 of record NHHQ01000137.1, read on the forward strand.
CCTGACCGCTCGGCCAGCGGCGGCAGATCCTGTTCTGGTGTTTGCGGCGTCGAGCTTGTCTGGCGCTCTGGATGCGGTCGTGGCGGATTATCAAGAAACCCATCCGACCGACATCCGTATTTCTTTTGCTGCCAGTTCCACCCTAGCACGCCAGCTCGTCCAGGGTGCGCCGGCGGATATTTATATCTCAGCTAATACGGTCTGGATAAAATATGCCGAAGACCGGCAGGCCATCCAGCCGGTCAGCAAATTTACCTTGATCCACAATCAACTCGTCCTTGCCGCGCCGGGCCAACGGGGTACCGCGCCGATCCGCTTATCATCGGCTTATTTGCAGACACACCTCAAGACTGGCCGCCTGGTGGTGGCAGACCCGGCCCATGTTCCGGCGGGCATGTACGCCCGGGAAGCGCTTGAGAATATGAGGCTTTGGGACGNCGTACAGCATCGGCTGGCCCCTGCCATCAACGTACGCGCTGTGCTCGCGCTGCTGGAACGGCGGGAGGCAGCCCTTGGCATTCTCTATAAAACCGACGTTCTCTCCAGCCGCCACGTCGAGATCGTCTCAACCTTCCCGCCGTCAAGCCATGCCCCCATTCAGTACACAGCGGCATTGAGCACACGGCGCAAAGGCCAAGACGTATTAAATTTCTTTCAATATCTAAAATCTCCCGATGCGGTGGCGCGCCTGTCTCAATTTGGATTTGATCCCGTCTAGTCATGGTGTCCTTTGCCCCGGCAGAACTCGACGCCATCTCCCTGAGCCTCTTGGTGGCGCTCTGGAGCGTCGGCGTGAGCTTGCCGTTCGGCATCGGCGCGGCGTGGCTACTGTCTCGCAAGTCATTTCCAGGCAAGATCCTGGTGGACGGTCTCATCCATTTGCCTCTTGTCGTGCCCCCCGTGGTGGTCGGCTACCTCCTGCTGATCCTTCTGGGCACCCAGGGCCCCATCGGCGGAGTATTAAAAGACACCTTTGGCATAACCCTGATTTTTACCTGGAAAGGCGCCGCTGCTGCCTCCGCCGTCATGGCGTTTCCGCTGATGGTGCGGGCGATCCGGTTGTCCTTCGATGCGGTTGACCGGGGGCTGGAAGAGGCCGCGGCCACCTTGGGCGCGTCCCCGGCACGGGTATTTCTAACCATCACGCTCCCGCTCATTTTGCCCGGCGTCATCGTCGGCATGATCCTGGCCTTTGCGCGCAGTCTGGGCGAGTTTGGTGCCACCATTACCTTTGTCTCCAATATTCCGGGGGAGACACAAACCTTGCCGCTGGCGCTGTTTACACAAACCCAGACACCCGGCGGCGACGCGAGTGCGGTGCGTTTGGTGATCATCTCCGTGGCGCTGGCCCTGATCGCTCTCATAATCTCTGAGGCGATCTCCCGGCGCGTTGCCCGTCACATTGCCGGGCCCCGGAGGACGCCCTGATGTTGACCGTCCAAGTACAGAAAAGGCTCGGCGATTTTCAGTTGTCCGCAAATTTTTCAGCGGAAGCTGCAACCATCACAGCGATTTTTGGCAAGTCCGGCGCAGGTAAGACCTCGCTTATCAACGCCATTGCTGGGCTGAGCTGCCCGGATNTGGGTGCCATCCAGCTTGGGGAGACCATCCTTTTTGATCAGAGTCAGAATCTCAGCCTGCGCCCCCATGACCGTCAAATCGGTTATATTTTCCAGGATGATCGACTGTTCCCACATCTTACAGTTCGAAAGAACCTACTGTATGGAGCGTCTCGGCGCAGCGATGGATTACCTCGGATTGAACTTGCCGACGTTCTGGACCTGCTCGGCATTGGCCCTCTTTTGGAGCGCAAGCCACACGCGCTCTCCGGCGGTGAAAAACAGCGGGTGGCGATTGGACGGGCCCTTCTGTCAAATCCCCGTCTTCTTCTCATGGATGAACCCTTGGCCTCCCTCGACGTTCAGCGTCGCGAAGATATCCTGCCCTTTATTGAAAAAATTCGGGACGAATTCGGTGTGACTGTGCTCTACGTTAGCCATGCCATTGAAGAAGTCATTCGGCTCGCGGACAAGATGATCGTCCTGTCAGAGGGACAGGTGGCCGCCCAAGGAGCCGTCGAGGAGATCATGAGCCGGCTCGATCTGCATCCCCTCACCGGACGTTTTGATGCAGGTGCAGTGATTGCGACCAAATTTGCGTCTTACGATCCGGTTTATGATCTGGGCGAACTCGCGTTTCCCGGCGGGCATCTCCAGGTCGCGGGCCTTAATCTTGCAAGAGGCACACCGCTCCGCGCTCATATCCGCGCCCGGGATGTGTCTCTGATGACAGGCAANCCGGAAGGCTCAAGTGTTCTTAACGTGTTCAAGGGCCGAATTTCCGGTGTACGGGAAGAAGATGGCCCCCAGTTGGACTTATCGATTGATATCGGTGCGCCATTGATCGCGCGCGTTACCCGTAAGTCCTATGACAAATTGGGATTGAAGCTCGGATCGGAAGTCCATGCCATGATTAAAGCCGTGGCGATCGACCGCCGGAGCGTGGGTGGCCCCAAAGGGCGGACCCGGTAAATTTGCGTCGACCGACATAAATAACAGATCGTTGGAGGGAGCATCGCATGCAGTATTTTGCCTGGGGCATCAACAAACCGGGAGTCAAGGAACAGCGAACCGCCTTGATCCACGCTCACTGGGATTTTATCGCTCAATACGACGACTGCCTGATCGCCCGCGGCCCCGTGATGGACAAAGACAATCTCGGCGAGGTTATCGGCTCCATCCACATCGTCGATGTGCCGGACGCGGCGGCGGCCGAGACGTTTGTCCATGATGAACCTTTTGCCCGAGCGGGTCTTTTTGACGGCATCCTCGTCGAGCGGTTTCGCCTTGAGCTAGACCGCACCCAATTTAGTTTTCAAAGTGCCGGTAACCACCCTCGATTTTTTATTAGTTGCCTCGCCTCTAATAATACGCCTGAGCCTGACTACGTCCTAATCAATGAACATCAGAGTTATTTGAAGGGATTTGATCGTCACTTGGTATGCCATGGCGCACTTATTGGCGATAACAACATTTGGAAAGGTAAGGTATACTTTGTCGAATTTAGCTCAGAGAAAGCGGCCCGGTATTTTCTAAAAAACGACCCCCTCAATATAACTGGACTTTATGAGCTTACAGAATTCCATCGTTGGACTTTGGGGGGACCCGAAAACTTGACTGCAAACGGGTCACTAGAATGGTCAAGTAGCTAAACGGATGTGCACATTACCAAGTTTAATCTTAAAAGGATTATAACTGCCCTATTGAATTCTCTGCCCCTCCTCGTCAAAGAAGTAAACCTTTTCGTCAGGAAAACGAAGTTTAACATCTTGTCCCGATTTATATTCATCCAAGATTAATCCCTCGACTATGACAACAAAGGGCCTCTCGCCACCAGCTTCAAAATACAGTAAAGTGTCTTTTCCCATTGGTTCAACCAAATCAATGGTTGCTGGAATTTGACCTTCAGCAGTCGAGACGAGAACGTGCTCGGGGCGTATGCCAAGTGTAGCATTCCCGTTAACGGAGTTGGAGTAGATGTCTGGCACTTCAATCTCCATATTTCCATGTTTAAATATTGGCTTATCGTCTCTCGAGATAATTTCGCCATTCAACAGGTTCATAGAGGGCGAGCCAAAAAAATCAGCAACGAAATAGGATTTTGGATTGGAGTAAATTTCCATTGGCGTGCCTTCTTGTTCGATTTCGCCAGCGTTCATTACCACAATCCTATCGGCAAGGGTCATTGCTTCTTCTTGATCGTGTGTCACGTAAACAAAAGTTTTCTTAAGCTCTGTGTGAAGTCTGTCTACTTCTGCTCTCAATTCTCGCCGAAGTTTGGCATCCAAACTTGAGAGAGGTTCATCAAGTAAAAAAGTCGATGGATGGGTCACAAGTGTTCGGGCGAGCGCTACCCGCTGTGACTCCCCTCCTGAGCATTGGGCTGGGCGCTTGTTGAGCAGTGGCGTTATATGAACCATCTCGGCAACGTCCTCGACTGCTTTTCGTCGTTTTACTTCCGGTACCTTCTTCATTCGAAGGCCAAATTCGATATTGTCGTAGATGGATTTATGAGGAAAAAGCGCGTGGCTTTGAAATACCATTCCGATGTCTCGATCCCGCGGCTCAAGATCATTCACAATATTTCCGTCCATTGTAATTTCGCCATCACTTGGATCTTCAAACCCCGCCAACATCCTTAGAGTTGTAGTTTTTCCGCATCCAGAGGGGCCCACAAGCACGAGGAATTCACCATCCGCAATCTCTAAATTTAGAGACTTTACTGCAACAGTCGATCCAAATTCTTTTCTCAAATTTTTCAGTTCTATTTGAGACACGATCCACCTACTTTCTAACCATACCAAAGCTGAAGCCGCGAGCCAGATGCTTGCGTATAAAAACGCCAATCAAGATGAGCGGAATTGTAATCCCCACTGCAAGAGCTGCTTGGCGACCATAAACTCTCCCCTCAGTCGATCCCTCATACTTGCTGAGCTCTATGGGAAGTGTGACGACATCAGTCTTGGAAAGGATCAAAGCTAGTAGATATTCACTCCACGTCAGTATTAGGATAAAAAGGAAAGTCGCCACCAACCCTGAGCGAACCAGAGGAAGAACGACCTCCCATATCGTTTGTAATTTACTCGCTCCTAAAATTTCTGCCGCTTGCTCAACCTCTAAGGGTACTTCATCGATAAAACTTTTGGTCATCCAAACCGCGTAAGGCAGGGTTGTTAGAAAGTAAACCAAGATTAAACCGAGGTGAGTGTCTAATAATTTTAAAGTCGAATAATGCAGAGATAATGGGGCAACAATTACGATCGTGAGTATCCGATTATTCGGAGATATAGCGGCGATAAGCTCGAATTTTAAAGTGATAGCTGATGCTATTGGTCAACCTCTAGTATTCCAATCAAATTTTCATGATTTATGGCTTTATACCAGTCACCGTATTGACGGCATCAGGATAAATAAGTTTTTCGTCTCTCACAAAGTTGATTAACTCCCCTTCAACATCATCTACAAATCGTTGCTTTGTCGTGTCACTCAGGCCTGAGAATTTAGTTCCAATAGGCATAGAGCCTAAATGGAGGGGGACAAATTCTGGCGCAAGCGGGACTTTTATTTCTAACTCCTGCCTTTTAATGCAAACATCAACGTAACCGGCATCTAGTAGGGCTCTTCGGAGTTCCTGTGGCGGCGGGGTCTCTCTTTGGCGGCGCTGAGTATTTGCCGCGTCAGGAGAAATATATTTTTCGAGAGCCGTACATACGGCCTGCGTATAGACACTTTGGCCATCCCAAACCGTAAATACTAATTTTCCCCCTGACATAAGTACCCGATTAAGTTCACTTAGAGCCTTTTTTTTATCAGGGAAGTATTGGTAACCTTGTTGGGATAAGACGAGATTGAAATGCTCATCAGGTAAGTCAATATTGGAGACATCGGTGTGNAGCCAATTGATGTCTAATTCTTTGGCGAGTTCTCTGGCCAACTCAAGCATCGAGGCACTAATGTCTAAACCGGTTACCTCCCCATCGGAGCCCACCAAACGTTTAGCAAGNCGAGTNGTNACGCCTGTGCCACATGCAACATCCAAAACAGCATCGCCTTTTTGCGGAATTGCTATTTCCATNAGAGCCTTAGACCAATGCTCAAACCAAAGGGGCACGATCACGCGTTCGTATATTTCAACTGCGTCCGCCTNTAACTGGAAAGTCATTAAACTGNATCCCTTATNATCTAATTGCCTACTTAGGCATCTTAAGTTGGCATATGCTAAAAGTTAAAATACAGTCTCAACACGTTAGTCAGATCAAAATTATGGATCAAAGNATGACCACGACAGTGCACGCGCGTGAAAAATTGACAATCGTCGATCACCCCCTGATACAACACAAGCTCTCGCTTCTGCGTGATGTTAATTCAGATAAAATACTTTTCCGACAACTATTAAAAGAAATAGCTTTACTCCTTGGATACGAGATCACGAGAGAAATTTGCGTCTCCTCTANAAAAGTTCAAACACCAATGGCTATTTGTNAGGGCAACAAGGTATCACAGCGAGATATTGTAATATTGCCTATTTTAAGAGCAGGTCTTGGTATGACAGATGGGCTTCTTGAGTTAGTGCCAGGAGCAACAGTTGGTCATATTGGGTGCTATCGGAATGAGGAAACAAAACGGCCNNTCGAGTACATGGTGAAAATTCCGGAGCCCGCCGGACAGACGTTTATAGTAGTTGACCCTATGTTGGCGACAGGATACTCAGCGAAATATGCTGTAGACATTCTCAAAAATCGTAATGTCCCNGGGGAAAATATTCGATTCATGGCCCTGGTGGCTGCGCCTGAAGGGGTAAAACTTTTTCAGGACTCTCATCCAGATGTGTCCTTATTTGTCGCCGCGCTTGATAGCCATCTTGACAAGAATGCATTCATCGTCCCAGGTCTTGGCGATGCCGGCGACAGGCTTTTTGGTACGACAGGGTAANNGTNGGTTTCTTAGGCAATTTTAATNAATGACTATACTTTGATCANCCANTCGCTGCAGGGCAATAATTTCGTGTACTAANCNNNTGAAAAATAACACTTTCCCATTTGGCATGATGTTTGCAAAAATTTGGGTAAAATGGCGGTAATTTCAATGTATGATTTTTCAACGGATGATATTTTCCCCGGTTTTCTCGAGGATCATGCAACATGACTAAAATTGCGACCTACAAGGGCGAAATTGAACTCATTCAATTGANGAAAAATTTCGGAGACAGCGTCGCCGTTAACGGNATCTCCCTCAAAATCCCGTCGGCATCATACTGTTGCCTTCTTGGTCCCTCCGGNTGTGGGAAGACCACTACGCTTAGATTGGTCGCGGGCCATGAGACCGCCAGTTCCGGAAACATCTTGATAAGCGGTCGTGAAATTACTGATGAGCAACCCATGAAACGTGGGACCGCCATGATGTTCCAGAATTATGCGCTTTTTCCCCATCTGAATTGTCTCGACAACGTCGGCTTCAGTTTGCGCATGGATGGAATAAGTAAAGAGATGAGACACGCGCGGGCAAGGGAAATGTTGTCCCTGGTCCACATGGAGGACTATGTNGAGAGAATGCCCGTCCAGTTATCCGGCGGCCAGCAACAGAGGGTAGCCCTGGCAAGGGCCCTAATAACCAAACCAGATGTCTTGCTATTGGATGAGCCCCTGTCAGCCTTGGATCCATTTTTGAGAACCCGGATGCGCGCTGAACTCCGACAACTCCAANCAAAACTCGATATCACCTTTGTACATGTCACACACTCACAGGAAGAAGCTATGGCACTTGCCGACTTGGTGGTCGTAATGAAAGACGGTGGTATTGAACAGNCCGGGCATCCTCGCGAAGTCTTTAACTCACCCTCCAACAGTTTTGTCGCTAGATTTATCGGCGGCCATAATGTTCTCTCTGGTATCGTTCGAGAGACCCAGGGGTCAACGTCGGTAATAGAAGGCCCCGATAATTTTCGTTTTTCTACCCAGCTGCTGCAAACCCCTAAGCTGGGCGAATCTCTGACCTATGCGGTCCGAGCCGACGCTGTGAGTTTGAAACCCTTTAACGCCGATTTAGCAGAACCCGGTGGGCTAAAAGCTGTCATTAAAGAAACTGAATACGCTGGTGCAGACGTCAGGGTAACCCTGCTCGCAGATGACGGCCAAGAAATAGTATCGATCTGTAAAGAGGCAGATTTTTATTCTCATGTTTGGAATGCGGGTGACCAGGTTAGAGCGACCTGGCATGCCGAGAATATTCATGCCATTGGGCAGGAAGCGTAGCGTACCTTTTACATACATTCACAGAAAGAGAGGAAATATAATGAAAAAAACGCCAAAGACCCCAATTAATAAAAGTGCGGTAGGTCGTCGTACATTTCTCAAAGGAGTTGCCGCAACCGGCGGNCTAGCTGCCGGTGCGGGGGCAATAACTGGNTTCCCAACCGTCTGGGCGCAAAATATAAAGAACGTAACATTAAGACAGTTTGGTACGGGCGTCTCCAACATCAACGAAATTTCAAAAAAAGTAAAATCGGANCTTGGNTTTACNNTAGAGATGACNGCNTTGGATACTGACACCACGGCTCAACGTGTTGTAACGCAACCGAAATCTTTTGATATTGCCGATATTGAGTACTTTACCGTCAAAAAAGTCTGGGGTGCNGGTAACCTTCAGCCTTTCGACGTGAGTAAGTTGAAAAACTACGACAAAATCGTGGGCATATTCAAAAATGGNAAACTTACTCCAACGTCTAAGATCGCNCAGGGCACGGCGCCGCATACAGTTGGCTTTGCCGACTCTCAGANCGCTAAAACTTTCGCAAAGTCTGAGACCAATTGGTANACCCTTGTCCCAACAATCTATAACGCGGACACTCTTGGAATACGTCCTGATCTCATAAAACGACCGATTAGCTCATGGTCNGANCTNCTTAACCCNGAGTTCAAAGGTAAAGCATCTATNCTCAATATNGCCTCAATCGGCATAATGGATGCTGCAATGGTATGCGAAGCCATGGGAGAGGTAAAATATGGCGACAAAGGGAACATGACCAAAGAAGAGATCGACAAAACGATGGCGATCTTNACAGAAGCTAAAAAAGCCGGCCAATTNAGAGCATTTTGGAAGAGCTTCGACGAGTCAGTAAACTTGATGGCNTCTGGTGAGGTCGTNATTCAGTCAATGTGGTCACCGGCNATTACCAAGGTAAGATCCATGGGCATACCCTGCGTATACCAACCTTTAAAAGAGGGTTACCGCTCTTGGGGCGGTGGCCTAGGATTATCCCGAAACCTCTCGGGTATCGCTCTTGATGCTGCTTATGAGTATATCAACTGGTACCTATCTGGATGGGTCGGTGGCCTTCTGATGAAGCAAGGCTACTACTCTGCAGCGCCCGAGACGTCGAAGCTTCATATGTCTGACGACGAGTGGGGTTTTTGGTTCGAGGGTAAGGCCGCGAAGGCTGATATTATCGATCCATTTGGTAATAAACTAGAGAAAGCCGGTGCTTCGAGAGACGGTGGTTCGTTCTATGATCGGATGGGCCGTGTGGAGTGTTGGAATTCCGTTATGACCGAAAATCGCTATATGGTGCGTAAATGGAATGAGTTCATTGCTGCCTAGCCATTGACGACAAGGCTAATAAAACCACAGAATGACCCCGGGAGAACTCCCGGGGTCTTTTCTTATTATCAGCGATATGGATCGGATTGAGTTTTTTCGAACACAGCTACAAATTTTTCCGCTGGTCGCGATCCTTGGGTTTTTTCTCATCTGCCCTATTCTGATTATTTTCGTAGTCAGCTTCTGGGATTATACCGAATTCAGTCTCGTTCCAGACTTTGTATTTACCAACTACATTGAACTGTTCGAGTCATCGATCACCTATTCTATTTACCTAAACACACTGAAGTTTACCGCTTGGACTTGGCTTTTAACCCTGGTTATGGGTTTTGGAGTTGCATATTTTCTGGCGTTCCACGTGCGCAGTCTGAGTTGGCAGGTTATTTTATTTCTAATCTGCACAATCCCGTTTTGGACTTCAAATATTATAAGGATGATCGCCTGGATCCCGGTTCTTGGCAGGCACGGCCTAGTCAATAAAGCACTAATTAACCTAGGTTTGATCGATCAGCCATTAGAGTGGCTCTTATATTCTGATTTTGCCGTAGTTCTGGCCTTCGTGCATCTTTACACATTGTTTATGGTGGTTCCGATATTTAACTCAATGATGCGCATCGACACGTCAGTTCTGGAGGCCGCGAGAGACGCAGGCGCCAATTCATTTCAAATACTGGTGCATATCATTATACCGCTGTGTAGGCCCGGCATTGCAATCGGGACTATCTTCGTGATCAGTCTGGTAATGGGTGATTTTATAACGGTACAAGCAATGTCAGGTGGCCAGAGTGCATCTGTTGGCGTCGCAATGAACACTAAAAGGGCTTTGCTGCAATATCCAGCCGCAGCCGCTGACGCAATAATTCTATTAATCGTAGTCCTTATTATGGTTGCTGTTCTTATGCGGACTGTAAATATCAGAAAGGAACTTTGAAGAATGGCTTTTGGGTCATCGCGCAAAAAATCGTTTTATTTTATGAGCGTTTTTTTTGCTGTGTTCATAATTTTCCTTTACGGGCCCATGTTCGGTATAATGCTTTTATCTTTTCAAGGACCGGATGGTGGGCTCACTTTTCCAATGAATGGTTTCTCACTCCATTGGTTTGGNGATTTATTCAAAGAGCAACGCGTTGGAGACTTCAAGGGCTCATTTTTTCGNTCTATAACACTGGCGATAATCGTAATGATCCTNACAGTCGTTATATCTNTGGCTGCTGGACTTGCATATCGTAGAAGTTTCAAATTCTCAGGCACAGTATTTTACATAACTGTTGCCAGTCTCATNGTTCCATCAATCCTAATTACACTAGGTATCGGATTGATGTTTGATCGCCTGAACATAGAAGCCACCTGGTATACCTCAGGCATGGGTGCGCACCTCACTTGGACTCTTCCNTTCGGGCTTTTAATTATGTTTGCCATATTTAACCGTTTCGATAAATCATATGAAGAGGCTGCTCGGGATTTAGGCGCAACACCATGGCAAGTTATGCGCTTTGTGGTGATACCAATTATTACTCCAAGTCTTGTTGGTATAGGCCTGTTTGGCTTTACTTTAAGNTTTGATGAATTTGCTCGATCGCTTCTATCNGTNGGCTCTAAAAATACACTACCACTTGAAATTTTTGGAATGACAACGACTGTTACCACCCCTACCCTTTACGCCCTCGGCACGGTAACAACTGCCGTATCGTTCCTCATAATCGGGCTTAGTTTTTCGACAATAGCGTTGATTGAACGTCGTCGTCGCCGGCATGGCAGTGATGCAGGCCAGGGAATGGTGTAGATCCATGCATATTGCCCTGATCAATCCAAATACGACCGAGAGNATGACTGAGCGCATGCGAAACGCCGCCGAGCCTCTGTTAGCCGGCGGCACCACGCTCACGGCGCTTACCGCAACTTATGGNGCNCCTAGTATNGANGGCTACTATGATGAGGTATTCGCAGTNCCACCNATGATAGAGATGCTAACGCCAATGGCTAATCAAATTGATGGGGTAGTTGTNGGATGTTTCGATGACACTGGCGTCGAAGCGCTTCGAAGTTTGCTAAGCGTCCCAGTGGTTGGGATTTGTCAGGCTGCCATGCAGGCTGCGGCNGTCCTCAGTAATAAATTTTCTATTATCACCACCCTCCCCGTGTCTGTTCCCGCCCTGCAACATTTAGTGCAACGATATGGGTTCACTGACATGTGCGGCCGAGTTCGAGCGGCGGATGTACCGGTGCTGGATTTAGAGACTAATTNGGCCTCGGCAATCCAAGCCATCATTGAGGAACTTGAGCANGCAATTGAGCAAGATGGTGCCGAGGCAATTATTTTAGGCTGCGCAGGCATGGTTGACCTGAGCCGTGAGCTGACGGCCCGTTTCGATATTCCCGTTATTGATGGTGTCGGGGCTGCGATTAAATTGGTCGAAGGGTTAGCAACAATTGGACTAACCACCTCCTCTCGCGGAGGATATGCGTCCCCAAGAAAGAAGGTTTATTCAGGTTTACTGGAACGTTATTCCCCAGAGAGAACATTTTAACCGAAACATCCTCTGATACTCAGTTTCTTAGAGCTTTGAACTAAATACCCGCTGCCGGCAAAGGTTCTTTTCCGAGGATCATATCCGCGGCTTTCTCTGCGATCATGATTGTCGGAGCGTTCGTGTTACCACCCGTCACCCACGGCATGACTGATGCATCAACTACTCGCAAACCCTCAATACCGCGGACCCGCAGGTCCCCATCGACAACACTATCCTTATCCGCCCCCATGCGACAGGTCCCTACCGGGTGAAAAATAGTCGTAGCAGTTTTTCGCACGAAGGCATCGATGTCGTCATCGCTTTGAACGTCAGCACCGGGTTCAAGTTCAGCACCCAGCTGATCCGACAGCGGCGGTTGCGCCAACACTCGTCTCGCTGCCTTTATACCCTCACGTAGGGTAATTACATCAGCAATTTGGCTAAGGTAATTGTGCGTGATCCTTACCGGGATGGCTGGGTCAGCCGAGGCCAGTTCCAGATGCCCCGTGGACTCTGGATGCAACCCGATGGTTCGAAACAAAAGCTGCGGACCGATGGGTTGCCTGATCCCAGGCAGCCAAGGCTCGGCCTCGGGCGCAACAGGAGCAATAAGATATTGGATATCTGGTCGCGCCAATTCAGGTCGCGTCCGAACAAAAGCCATAGCCGACAGTGGCATTCCAGTGAGAGGGCCAGTACCTTGGATCAACCAACGTAATGCGTGCAGAGCAAGTCGGTCGAGACGCAATTGGCCCTCAAAAGACAGTTCTGGTGATGTCTTACGGCGAACACCAACGGCAAGATGGTCCTGAAGATTTTTTCCGACCGCTTTCCGTTCGCATACCACTGAAATACCATATTCGCGCAATGTCCTCCCATCACCGATACCCGATAACATCAGGAGATGTGGCGAATTAATTGCCCCGCCCGATAAAATAACTTCCTTTCGGGCCATAGCCAGGTGTGTTCTTCCGTCAAGACGAAATTTCACCCCGGTGGCCCGACCATCCTCATAGTAAAGACCCTCGGCCATAGCCCCAGTTATAACCTCTAGGTTGGAACGTTTGAGGGCTGGACGAAGGTAAGTCCGTGCCGTGCTGGAGCGGAAACGTCCACTTGCCGTCATATCCGGAGCACCGAAACCTTCCTGATCAGGTCCATGGAAGTCATCTGTGAAATTAAAGCCAGCAACTTCGGCTGCCTTTACTATCTTTTCGAGACCGATATTTTTTGACGGGTATGTTGAAATCGCAAGCGGGCCATTGTCGCCGTGATGATCAGTTTCGCCTCTCGGGTTTGTCTCGGCACGCTTAAAATATGGCAGGACGTCCTCATATCCCCAGCCCGATAATCCAGTTTGACGCCATTGGTCGTAGTCGCCAGAGTGTCCCCGAGCATAAATCATCCCGTTGATAGAGGAACTACCGCCAAGTACTTTGCCTCGCGGAACCTGGACGGTCCGGCCATCTAGGCCTGGTTCAAGCTCACTCTGGTAATTCCAATTATAACGTTGGTCAAACCAAAGCCAGCGCGCAGCTAATGGAATTGAAAAAAGTAAATTTCGGTCTCGTTGGCCAGCTTCTATCACGAGGACCTTATAACGGCCGTCCGCCGAGAGCCGGTTCGCCAGAACGCATCCGGCTGAACCTGCCCCAACAATCACATAATCTGCCGAGTTTAGTGTGTCTTCTCGCATCGATAACTCCGAAGGTCTACTTATTTATTTATTTTGAGGGCATTTACAAAGGATAAAAAATCAGATGATAAAGGTAACATCGCCCTTTCTAATTTGTTTTTACCATTAGCTTACTCCGTGCAATTCTTGAGGGTTTGTTTTGCATTCTTGACTATGAGACACGTAACTAAAGGAACCTCTCCCATACTGGACTACAATTTTGTTTGAACTGCGTTTCTTCGAAATTTATCGCTCCTCTGAGTACTTAGGACTGCTACTGGATGGTCTCTTGGTTACTGGTGGACTTTCGATGGGCGCAGGTGCAGCGGGTTTTTTCGTGGCGATCTTATTTGCGATGATCAGATATTGGAGGTTCCCAATTCTTCGGGATATCGCTGCCGGCTACGTCGAGTTCATTAGGAACACACCACTAATTGTGCAATTATTTTTCTTCGCATTTGGCCTCCCGGCATTATTTTCATACGTTTGGCCTTTTTGGTGTCACGCATTACTAGCGTTGACAGTCAATTTCTCTGGATACTTTTCGGCGATTTTATATAGCGGTTTTATCAAAACCCCCAAGGGACAGCTCGAAGCAGCTTCATCCTTGGGCCTAAAAAAGCAGGTGACATTCTATAAAATTGTCGTCCCTCAAACACTTCACACGATGTATCCCGCCTTGTGCAGCCAATTTATTTTTATTTTTCTCACCACAGGTATTGTCTCAGAGATTGGTGTCGTCGATTTGACCCATGCGGGTTTATTCATCGACAGTCGTACATTTCGATCATTCGAAGTCTTCATAGTCTTAACAATTTTCTACATATTGATGGCTCTCGTATTCAGAATAATGCTGAATTTTATATTTGCCAAAACCCTGAATAGAGAACGGTAAATGGAAGACATTTTTATAAATTTTTTAGGAAAGCCAGAGGGCGTTATTTTTTGGCAACTTTTGTGGGCAACGCAATTTACAATCTATCTATCCTTAATCGCTTTTTCTGGGGGTGGCCTCCTGGCCGCTTTCATCTGCTTTGCACGGGTTAGCCCGGCAAATACCGCGCAATACCTGGCAACCGCCTATATTTGGCTTTTTCAATCAGTACCACTTTTGATGCTTCTCTTTTTAACAGGACTTGGCGTCCCCAAGCTGATTGGTATTGATGTCGACCCATGGCTTGCCGCAACCGTCTCATTAGTACTATTTACCTCTGCCTATTTAGCCGAGGTCTGGCGCAGCGCCTTTACCGCAGTGGGAGCCGGTCAATGGGAGGCAGGGTATGCACTCGGACTTAATTTTTCCCAGGTTTTTATCAAAATAATTACCCCTCAAGCTTATAAAATAGCCCTTGGACCCACTGTCGGATTTTTAGTTCAAATAATTAAAGGTACTTCGCTTGCTTACATAATCGGCTTTCACGATCTTATGTTACTTGGCAAACGATGGGCAAATGCACCCGTCCCAGGATCAGAGCCTTTTCTTATATTTCCTCTCATGGCTGTAATTTATTTTTGCCTATGTTATCCGCTTACAAGACTATCAATGAGCCTCGAAAATAGAAATAACTCTAAGTGAATTTCAATTTACAGAAATTATGGGACCCATGCCTCTGAGGCAGGAAAATCAGGAAAGCCGTCATCCATTATGATAAATTCCGCATCACGAGGTGTATTGTCACCAACTCCCTGGATTGAAACAATGTCTTGAGGGCAAGCCGATAACCCTACGATGCAATCCATTTCAGCCTTGAAAATAATATAATCGCCAGGCTTTGATACCGTTGGCAATGTAGATAATGTCCTTCCATCCTGCTCCACTTGTATGTTCATAAAAATGTTGAGGGAAGCCAGCGTCGGTGTCGAAACAAAGACATTAATTTTTTCAAGTGCTTCGATAACATTATCAAGGCAATTCCTATGATAATGAGTGACACCAAGCCTCTCATATCTCTCCCTATCACAAGCTGCCATAAAAGTATCGTGAACGCCGGGTGTAGTGTCTTCGACAACGGTGAGGATTGGATTACGTTTATTGGTCACATAGCTATCCCCAACAATAGGGTTTAATCTTTGAGTCCAAACACGCGTAGCCTCCATAGACATATATTCCCCAAGATCGTGCTCGTTCCATGCCCAGCAATCCACAACTTGTGTTCCATAAATATTAACGATTTTGATTGCTTGCGATTTTCTTAATTTTGCTGCCTTGCCATATGTTGCAGGTATCAAAATACTCTTTTTTTTTATTTCTTGCACATTGGATCCCCCCCTAAATTATCGNAGCTTCCGATTTCATCAATTCTACTAATTCATAAACTCAAATAAATTGAGGTTATTGNTTCAGTTCTCATCTTTAACTCCATTTAAGGAAACCAGCTATCTAAAAATGGAACATTTATTCAAACAAATGAATAAAATTTAGGCAGTAATAGAAAACCAAAAATATTACCGATCATAATTTCCTGTAACATACTGTTTTTATTGTATATATTTAATTTTTTTTTGGCATATATATTGCTTCCCAATTGTACAACAGCTCGGGTCACTAATGGCTTTGAATAAATTAAAACAGTACCGTTAAATTTGGCTCTTAGTGACTTTGTTGATGTTCATATGCACGGTTAACACAGATGGAGAATATAAATGCTTTTATTTAAAAATATGATTAAGTGCGCTGCGATAGCACTGTTATTTTTATCGACCCACGCAAAGGCAGATCTGAGTGATATACTATCCAAAGGTGTGGTTAAAATCGCGGTACCAGAATCTTTCGCACCATTTGGTTCGGTTGGTAGCTCGGGAAAACACGAAGGGTACGACGTCGATGTTGCAAAACTTATTGCCAAAGATCTCGGCGTGAAACTTGAAATCGTCCCAGTCGTATCCAAACAACGCATACCATTTCTTGAGACCGATCGCGTAGATTTGGTCGTATCTTCGATGGGGGCAAACCCAAAGCGGGCAAAATCAATAAATTTTTCAAGTGCTTATGCCCCATTTTATTCCGGTGCGTTTGCAGCATCTAAACTCGAAATCTCAGAAGCGAAAGACCTAAAAGGTCTCAAGGTCGGCGTTACGGGTGGCACCCTCGAAGACCTAGAGATAACAAAAATGGTGCCAAAAGGCACAAACATTGTCAGGTTCGGCGACAATGCCGCGACTTACAGCGCATTTAAGTCGGGACAAGTACAAGTTCTCGTCTCTGGAAATACAGCAGCTGCTCAACTAGCCAAAAATAATCCCACCCTTGATATAAAACGAAAGTTTATTATCAAGGATAGCCCCTGTTTTATTGGAGTAAAAAAAGGAAATGATGACCTTTTACGCTGGGTCAATGTGTTCGTGCTCCATAAAAAACTAGGCGGCGCACTAAATAAAATATCGCAAAAGTGGCTTGGACAGGATCTACCCCCTCTGCCCGCACTCTAGTTATATTTGAAACATGAACAGAGGCCCGTCAAAAAAGGGGCTCTGTTCATTTTTGAAAACACTCGGCCAGACACAGGTCTGTTTGGCACAATACTCTTTGGGGAAACTCAATGCCACTAGTAAGAATATCAACTCGAGCGGATAAACTCTCACCGGAAAAGAAAAAAAATTTATGTCAAGATATCCTCGAAGTAATGTTAAAGCATACGACAGCTCCCCCTGAAGCAGTATCCGTTATCATTGATGAAGTACCTGATGAAAACTGGATGATGAACTCGAATATGATTAGTGAGAGCGACCCATTTAGTTGAACTTCGTTTTAAAAAGTAAGGTGGGCTGTCGATAAAGCGCTTTAAAGGAGTGATCTTGGTTTCAGGGGGTTGGTGCACTTGAGAGAGCAAGATGTCTTTTGGGCGGTCTAACATAAAATGCGGCATAAATCCGCTGTTATCAAATGCTCTAAACGTCCATGCGCGGCCAGATAGAGTCAAATCTCTCACACAAATACTTCCCGGTATGGAGAGGTTCAAAACGTGGTGGATTGATGTCGCTCGTAAAAATATCAAGCGGTGCGACAACAGTCGAGAGATCGGGGTCAAGAAAATACGGGATCGAATATCGATCAGAGCGGGTATGGTTAACAACCCGGTGCTTCACCGACAAGAACCGACCATTGGTCCAATTTCTCAAAAAATCGCCGATGTTGACGACGAGGGATTCCCTCAGCGGCGTCGCACTTACCCATTCCCCAGACGGGGTCTCCACCTCTAAGCCGCCATTCTGATCTTGTAGCAGAATGGTAAAAGCAGCNGCATCGGTATGGGCCTGAGCCCCAATCACACCCTCATCTGCATCTTCGGGCTGGGGTGGGTAATGAAGTAGTCGAAGCTGGTTCAACGGTTTTTGATAGAACTGGAGAAAAAACTCTTCGTCAAATCCGATGCCGAGGGCAAACGCCTTCTGGAGCCGATCTGATAACGCACGCATTTCCCGGTGGTAGGCACTCATAACGCTCCGAAGCTCGGCTGGTTTCTCGGGCCATTGATTGGGGCCATACATCATCGCTTCCTGTGCGCCCTCGGGCTCATGTTCCTCGCCGATCTGGAAAGCCTCCAGGTAGCGGCGCAGTTTTGGATCTGATCCACGTGAGTCGAGCGGCAGATAGCCCCGAAAACAAGCTGAATTGCGGAGGCCAAGGGTCAGTTTATCGGCCTCAGCCTCATCAAAAAAAGAGGCCGACAGGCGCAGAAGGTTCTCCACGAGTGCCCCGGAAACACCGTGGTTCACGACGTAAAAAAAACCCGTATTCTCTGCCGCACTAACAATGTCCGCGGACACCCCCGCCCGGGCGTCCCGATTGCCTGCATCCAGATCAGAAATATCAATAACCGGAATTTCCTCGGGATTGGCATGGCGAACCGGTTTTACGGACATAATGTTTCTCCGATATTTATGTCATCAGAATGGACGAGCCGACGGTCTTTCCCGCCTCCGTCTCTTCATGCACTTTGACGGCTTCGTCCAAGGCATAGCGTTGACCAATTTCAACTTTCACAGCACCAGAGCCGATCATCTCAAATACTGACTTCGCTGATGTCTCGAGGTCTTCCCTCTTGGCCGTATAGGTCGCGACGGTCGGTCGCGTGAAATACAGCGAGTCGCGTTTTTGGAGGATCGGCGGATCAACCTTTGGCATGGGGCCACCCGTGGTGCCAAAAGAGATGAAGTAACCGCGCGGGCCCAGGCAATCTAGGGTCTGCTCGTAAGTCGGCCCGCCAATTGGATCATAGACAACGGGCACGCCCTCGCCATCGGTGATTTCTTTAACCCTCGTGACCACATTTTCTTTGGTGAAGTCGATAACCTCTGCATAACCGTTCTGGCGTGCAAGGTCACATTTCTCATCACCGCCATCAACACCAATCATAAAAGCTCCCTTTGACTTTCCCCACTGCCCCGCCAAGGTTCCGACACCGCCGCCGGAGCCCAAGAATAAAACCTTTTCATCCGCTTTAATGTCGTAGCAACGGTTCAGCAAGTATTCGACGGTCATGCCCTTGAANAACGTGGCAGCGCAATCTTCATCACTGATATTGTCCGGCAGATGGACCACCCGGTCGGCAGCAAAAATCCTGTAATCGGCATAGGCGCCACACGGGGCCGTGGCATAAGCGACGCGCTCGCCAGCCTCAAATCCGGTCACGTTAGCGCCGACCGCTTCGATGGTGCCGGCAGCTTCCAAGCCGATGCCGCTTGGTAATTCGAGGGGATACAGACCCGAGCGCTGATAAATATCCATATAATTAAAGCCGATAATGTTCTGTTTGATTAAAACTTCATCGGCACCCGGCATGCCCAGATCGATGGTTTCAACCGTCATCACAGACGGGGCACCCTGTTCTGCTAGGGTTACGACACGCGATTGCATAAATCACTTACTCCTTGGTCAGATATTTTACTGGACAGCGGCAGGCCTAATTGACGATGCGCTATGACCACAGCACCATGTCTTAACAGCGCGCTACATTCTTTATTCTCCGAATTTAACACCGATACCCGCCATGGCCTCGCGTGTTGCCGGGCCCCAACGTTCTTCGATAAGTTCTCCCACAGTGGCTGCGTGGATAACGGTGTCGCGTTTTTCTCCCGGTGGTGATTGGATCGCCACGAACAGCCGGCCTAGGACATCGCCAACATTGCGAAATTCCCGATAGACGCCTGCGGGTATCGAGATAAAATCAAGGGGGTTCAAGGTGACCGCATGTTCAGCTTGCGCGCCCCACGAGATCTCAAAGGTTCCCTCGACACAAAAAAAGTTCTCGACCGTGTCTGTGTGCTTGTGCAGGCCCGACGCGTCGCCCGGTGGGCATTCGGCAATGGTGACAGTGAGCCCAGCTGCTCCCTTGACCGCCGCACTCTTGGATCGACCCTCCCAGTCTTCCGGGCACATCACCGGAAACACCTTGTCCGACGACATCATCTGCATGGCTTCAGGTGGAATGTCATGGGCCGCGTTCATCGTGTCTTTATACGGCACCATCTCGGCGAAGCGAGCGATCCGTTTCTCCATGTCTTCTGGCGTGATGGTCACGTCGTCCCGGCTCTCTCTGGATGCTTCTCCCATAAGTCCCTCCCTTTGATCGGTCTTCGGAGACTACCTTCTTTCCCCCGATTGGTCTTAATAGAATAAACAGTTTGTGAGCGGATGTTTCAACTCTTAGCAGCAATAGCACACCCCATCCCGCGTTTTCTTCTTCCAATGGTTTCTATGAGTGTCCGGATCGTGTACATCTTACAATATTTAATTTGCTCCGGGAGGAACGCCAATGTCTACCGAACTAGAAATGCTGGTTTGGGTCACAACAATGACCTTATTCATGTGGTGTCCGTACTTAGTTCCTGCCATCATAAAAGATGGGTTTATGGCTATACTGAAGCGGAAAGGAGATGAAGAAACCCCACACTCCTGGACTATAAGAGCGAAACGCGCACACACTAACGCCATCGAAAATCTTATACCATTTGCCGCCCTGGTAATAGTTGCCCATGTGGCTAATGTCTCTAACGATGCCACGCAATCGGCTGCCATCGCCTATTTTTGGTTCCGCGCCGTTCACTATATTGTTTACGCGCTTGGCATACCGGTTCTGCGGACACTATCTTTTACCGGCGGATGGCTCGCACAGCTATGTATTGTTTACCAAATCCTGAGCCTGTGAAGAATTACGATCTTAGTATTGAAGGCGGATATGGTCCAAGTTTCTAAGGGGGGCATCTACCTACAGGAGACCGAGCCACCCGCGGTTAGCGATACTGTGGCGTGCCAAATCATTGGCACCATCCAAAGTCCGTATCTGCGCCTTGAGGAGTGCCCATCCCGGCATAAAGATAAGCCGCATCTTCCCTGTACGATCCGGCTCGCACTCGACTTTGCACCGGGTCTCGTCGGGCTGAAGGCAGGCGGCCGTGCGTTCGTTCTTTACTGGTTTCATCTAGCGCGGCGGGACATGGTGCAGTTGCCAGAGCGGGCCGGTGTACGCGACGCGCCCGTCGGGGTTTTTTCACTCCGCACTCCACCCAGACCCAACCCCATCGCCGCAGCGGATGTCGATATCCTCGCCGTTCGCAACACGGAAATTGATGTGCTCGGGCTAGATTGTCTGAATGGCACGCCTCTCCTAGATATCAAAAATTCACGGACCTGAGGAGAGCGCCATGCGGTTTATTTTTAAATGGGTGCGGCAGATCAGCTATGCCGTCTTCCTCCTCATCGTGGGCTGGCTGTTCAACTTCTTCGTCGACATCCAGTTNGCCCTCGGNGTCGCCGCCGGATGGGTCATGCGCCAAGGCTACGACAACATCGGCCGCGCNCTCCTCGATCTCGCAAGATAACCAGATCACGGTAGTTCACAGGGCCCATCCAAACAAAGAGGGAGCGGCACGCCGCTCCCTCTTTGTTTGCTTCCAATGACCCTAAAAATGTTACGCATTCAGTACGTCCAGGATGGTCTAGCTGTTCATGGGCATGTGGCGCACCCGTTTGCCGGTGATTTCGTGGACGGCATTGGCGATGGCTGACGCTCTTGTGGGCAGTCCCAGTTCGCCGACCGCCGTTGACAAATCCCCAAACGGCAGGATCTCGATGATAACCTCCGAAACATCCGCCATACGAATGACTTCTTAGTCATGAAAATTGGACTGTTGGACCATCCCCTTGGAGTGGCTCACCCGCTCCGTCAACGAGGAACTGATGCCATAAAACACGCCGCTTTCGACCTGCGCGCGCACATTGTCCGGGATCAACGAGAGCCCTGCGTCAACAGCTATGAAATACCGATGCACAGTAATTTTGCCGGCCTNTTCATCTAAGCTAATTTACGCCACACTGGCCGAAGGGAACCGTTATAATCGCTGTAGGCAATTCCCTGGGCACGCCCCGGCTTGCTGGTNCCCCAATCCGGCATTTNCATGACCTTTTCNATTACGTTCTTGGCTCGCGGATTGTNCGNCGGATAAAGCCGGTAGTCGGCCGGGTCCTTGCCGAGGNAAAGCGCNACTTCGTCCACGAAACTCTCCGTGGCAAACCGGTTGGGGCCATGACCTATGCCGTGTTATCGAATTCGATTTATGATTATTGGTTCAATAGCCTAATCGTGAAACCTCTCGATTGGAAATCCTTTTGATGTGATGCTGGACCCTATACTGCCATTTGGATCCAGTTAAACTTGTTCCTCGAAGCTCCCTCATCGGGCTCCCTGGCTGTCACGTTGTCTCGGTAGGGTGAATTGGGGCGTCGTCATCCGTAACCGGGTTGATAGATGCAACTGATGCAACGACGTCAAAATATTTCAACGGAGATGTGGCATATGACGAACGCCATGGTATCCTAAACAAAGATAAAAGTGTCAGGGGTGAATAATAAAATGCAGCAAACCGTGGATGCCATCCCACAGGATTTCGTTAATGAGGAAATCCCCATCTTGGACTTTGGGCCCTATTTGCACGGAGAACGTGGCGCATTAGAGAGACTGGCAACTGACTTACGCCACGCCCAAGAAAATGTGGGCTTCTATTTTATCATCAACCATGGGGTCCCTCAGGAGNTGATTGAGCGCACCCACGCCAATCTTAAGCGATTTTTCGATCTGCCCAGCGACGCTAAAAATAGTCTCAAAAATTATGTTCCCCCGCTCTCGACGATTTATGTCTCTTCGACCGTNAACAACAATACGGAACCCGACCTGAACGAAATGCTCAGGATTGTTCGTGAACGCCCGACCGACCACCCTGCAGTAAAAGCAGGGTTTCCCTATCATGGGCCTAATACCTGGCCCGATGAGAACCTTCTTCCTAGGTGGAAGGCGGAGATGCTAGAGTATTATGACGCCATGGAGGCGTTGGGCGCGAAAATGCTTCCCGTGTATGCCCGGGCGCTGGATCTGCCGGCGGATTATTTTAGCGGCCTGTTCGATGATCCCGTTTGGACCACACGCAATCAACATTACATCCCCGCTACTGCCAATAAAAATCAGTTCGGCATTGCACCTCATCGAGATCATGGCTTCATCACATTGCTGCCGGTCACCAAGACCCCCGGCCTGGAAATTTTGACGCAAACAGGCCGCTGGCTNCCCGCCAATTGGATGGAGGGCGCCATCATCGTCAACACAGGTGAATTCCTGAACCGGTGGACCAATGGCCGCTTCATGGCGACCCCGCACAGAGTTTTACCTGTGAAGAGAGACCGCTACTCCCTCGCGTTTTTCTATAATCCCTCGTGGGATACGGTCGCGGATCCGCTTCCCAGTTGCATATCGCCGGATCATCAGCCTCAATTCAAGCCCGTGCGGTTTCTGGATTATAGGGTTTGGTATATCAACCAGAACTATCTCACCGAGAGAGATAAGGCCCAATTAGAACCGCCGAGCCCGGAGAACAGCCCCTACCATCTCGATCCAGCAGAAGGCCCCTGAGAGAGCGGGCAGTTCATACGAAACGTGCCGGAAATTTATCCGATCATGACCTGGCGCACCCCAACAGTTGAGCCTGGGGCACGCCACGTAGCCCATAAGGGATTTCAAAAACAGGCGGTTCGCTAGAAGGCCAGCAATCAGGACAGAGCCGAAAATAGTTTGAATAATAGTCGGNTTCATTTTGATACAGGTCTCGTCGTTAAGCCAGAGAGTTAGACCCCCTATAATTCCAACAAACACAGTTGTGATGAAAGGCATCGTAAAAATACGTCGTTCCGCCGCATATGATAGCGTAAGCGCCAATGCGGTAACGACCATAATTGAGGCAGTCGCACACTATGACCCGGAGCGGACATATAAATATTAGCCAAAAACAATGGGGTCTCATTGTCGCTCGAGGATATCGATTGCTTCGGTGGCCGTATTTTTTAAGTTCTCCAAGTGATCGCGCACCATCTCATCCGGTGTCGCCAAGCGCCTATTCCAAACCATATTGAGACACGCTGCCACCTCACAACCATCCATAACAGGAACGGCGATCGCGCTCAGTCCATCATCGTAGTTTGAGCCTGTTAAGGAAGTTTTTCCTCGGAATGAAGAGTGGCGGTCCGCGTATCCCTTTTCTCGTATCGTCTGCATCTCTCGCTCGAAGGCATCCCTGTTTCCGTAAAACGATTTAATGGCTACTCCGAATTTTTCGAGATCTTTTAGGATGAGCTCGAGCTCGGCCTCAGGGCAAAACGCGAGATAGGCACGCCCGATCGCCGTGGTTGGAAAAATGACCTGTTCACGCAAACGCGCCGGCGGAACCGGAAAGGGAGTAAGAGATCTGGTGGTCTCTATTACCTCCATGTGCAGCCCGGAACGGACCATCAGGTCCGATGGCCAGCCGGTCTGTCGGCACGATGCTTCCATCAATGGTGCGGCCGCTTCGGCAAGGCCTTCCACTAACTTTGCACCAGCAGCGTGCCGAAACATCAAAATACTGTTGCGGTAAAGTCCGTCAACAAAACCGCGCCGGATCATACCCTCCCGCTGAAGCGTCAAGAGTATTCTGGCAGTCGTTGACCGGGGCAGGTCTATCGCCTTATGGATTTCTTCGAGAGATGCAGGAGCGTATGACTGAATGTATTGCAGGACGCGAACTGCGCGCTCGATCGCTCGGACAGTTTTGATCTCAACCAAATTTAAACTCCCACCACGTGGGAATTACAAAGTTACTGCTATGGCCCATAACGTTCAAGACGTATTGTGGATCAACGCAAAAAGGTTTTTAGTAGTAGGCACCCTGAAATAGAGGAAGCACTTGAGTCCGCCAAATATTAGAATAGGAGTATTCGATGGACCTCTATGAAACGACGCCCACCAAGGCTAATTCGACCAATTTCAGCTCACGTCACCCGTATTCCGGTTATCAGCAGCGGACACCGCCGGAAAAAGAGGCGTATCTGACCGAGGTCGGGCCGGGAACCCCGATGGGCGAATATTTTCGACGATTTTGGCATCCCATCTGCCTTTCAGAAGAGATTGAAGATGTCCCAAAAAATATTCGAATCCTGGGCGAAGATCTTGTCGTTTTTCGCGACAAATCTGGTAACGTCGGCTTGTTTCATCCCTATTGCTGCCACCGGGGCGCCCATCTGGAAAATGGTATCGTCTCGGAAAGAGGCTTGAGATGCTGTTATCACGGCTGGTTGTTTGATGTCGACGGAACCGTCCTTGAAACACCGGGTGAGCCGCCACACTCGACATTGAAAAATAAAGTATTCCAGGGCGCCTATCCGGCCACGGAGATCAAGGGGCTCATCCACGCCTACATGGGACCACCGGAACTGCAGCCCCATCCGCCACACTACGACCTCTTTGATTTACCAGGTGCAAAGTTTGCTCCATTCTCTACTCCGTTTCCGAACAATTGGCTGCAGAGCCACGAAAACAATGTCGATCCGGTTCATGCGGTTTTTCTTCATCAGCGCATTACCGAACAATTCGTGGAACCCTGGGGGGTTTTACCTCATTTGGTCTGGGGACTATCCAACAACGGAGATGGCCTACACCATCTCGATGGCCGCCGGCTGGATCCCGAGACTGTTTGGATCCGCTTTGTACACACCCTTGTTCCCGGCGGCAGTTTCATTCCATCGACTTGGGATCTGGGAGACGCGCCGCTCTATTACCAACGGGCGCTCTACATGCGATTTACCGTGCCCATTGATGATGAAAACAATAATGTTCTAGGGTGGCGCGTTCATGGTGAGGGTTTCCCCGGCGGCAATCCAGATTTGATGGGGCCCGGGCGCACGGACATGGAAGGTCAGGTAGATCGCGCCGACACGCTGAGTTATGAGGAGATGCAGCGCACGCCTGACGATTTTCAGGCACAAGGCACGTTATGGGGTGGCCAAACCTTGCCGTTCCATAAGTCAGAGCATCTCGGTTCCAGCGACCGGGGCGTAACGCTGATGAGAAAGACTTATCGGAACATTCTAGAAGGTAAAGTACCCGAGGCTTTCCCAAAGCCAGCCACGGAAGAACCCGATGGCCCGAAAGCGCGCGTTATCTATTCCTTTGATTCTCTTGTGAATGTCAATGAGCTGCCGGACAAAAAGGCCGACTTTGAAATGATTGGCGCGCTTGGCAAAGACATGGCCGACGTCGCGGTAGAAATTGCAGAAAGAACAGATGACCAGACCGAACGAGACCGGTTAACAAAGGCTGCCATCAAAAAGGTGGAAGCAGCCTATCAAGCGAAATATTAGCCGCCATGCGGGCTGGTATAATTACACTAACTAACCCAGATTTTTCCGAAATTATGATCAACAAGTTCTCCCATTGGCCCAACGAAATTTACAATTCGGAATATGGTCTAGTTTCGATGCCTAATGCGATTCTTGAGGAATTTTCTTAATGTTCATTCTTCGCTCAGAACAGCCCACCTCGTTTAATTTGAAATTGGTCCGCTTATGGCCCGAAGACAACATTCGTTAACTAACTGAGTAACAGATTGCCTCTAGCGCAATTTCTTCTGAAATAGGGCTAAACATCATTATCCCTTAGGAGGCAATGACGGTACGAAAGGCTTACTGGAATATGTACGTTGAGACTAGTGTTTAAGATTGAACCGGATTTGCATGGTGGATGTACCACTGAGAGAGCAATCCGAATCGCCGGCGTTAGTGCTGCTACCTATTTTGACCCGATCCGGACAACGGAAATCGAAGTAAGGAGATAGAACGATGAAACTTAGCAAATGGATGCTAGACAGAAAGCCTTGGGAAATATGGAACGTTTCCCGGAAAAAATTTGACGAGTTCTATGGAGTTTTGTTGGCGCGCGACAAAATCGCGCCGAAGGTGGGTGACCCAGCTCCTCATTTCGAGGCGGAGCGCCTAGATGCTAATGGCAACCGAACGGGCGCCCAATTTAAATTCGCCGGTCAGGAGGCCAGGCCAGTGGCATTCGTCTTTGGCTCATATACGTGACCGCCTTTTCGTGACGATGCCGTGCGCATTAACACAATCTATAACACCTACAAAAGCGAAATTGACTTTTACTGCGTCTATGTGAAAGAGGCCCATCCAGAGGATAATATCGGCGGATACCAGACCAAACCCAACACAGATGAAGGTATCATATTCAATCAGCACTCAAATTTAGACGAGCGGGCCGAGGTCGCTCAAGTATGCATGATGCGTATGAACCTCGAAATGCCCATGGTACTTGATGACATGGATGATACGGCCGAAATTGCCTATGCCGCTTATCCTGATCGGCTTTACCTCGTAGAAGCTGACGGTCGTATTTCCTATCGTT
>NHHQ01000138.1 GCA_002170915.1 Rhodospirillaceae bacterium TMED167
GGCCAACCACCCATAAGAGCCAGTCGTTCCCAAAGTTCTGCGTCTGCCTCTGTAGCCGCTATAACATTATTAACTTTCTTTATAGCTCTATCAAGCGGCACGTTTGTAGTTGCTGCTATAACATTTGCACTAGCTAAATATGCTGGGTTGTCTATACTAAAACCTTTGCTAAGCATTTCGTCTTTATCCCATTGATAAGATCTAGCCGCTTGGTTTATTTTAGAAAGCTTAGATGAAACAGGTGGGGATATTTTAGTAAGCTCATATCCTACCTTTTCAAGCTTAGGCATTTTCTTTTCTTGCTCACGCATAATACGTATAATAGCATTTTTACCTACAGACACTGCAGCACCACCCACACCTGTTCCACGCAATATAGAATCAGCCATACCATTAGCTACGTCAATATATTTTTTCTCGTACTTCTCATCATCAGCGTCTGCTTCTCCAAAAGCTATAGCAAATAAACCTTGTTGTAGCGAGTTGAATATTAAATTCTGTACAGTGGTATAATATATGATTTTACTAATGTTTGTTTTAGCGTCTCCTCTGCCAGCTTTTAAATCTTTAATAGCTTTATCTGTCAACCTTACATACTGTGCAGGAGTGTTACCGTATGCGAGTATAGGACGGCCTAACGGTCCTGCTTGCTGCATAGATATTCTATCAGGCCTTGCTGACTGTTGCGACTCTTCTGCTGTCTCTCTAAAATCTTCAAATGCTTTTGTTTCTGCTTCAGCTTTGCTTAATCCTTGCTTTTCGTAGGTCTTAATTCTATTACGGTAAAACGTAGCGCCACCAGATGCAATAGCAAAACTATCTGCTATTTGCGTAGGTGTAAAACCAAATTGTAATAGTTTGTTAATAACACCTCTTGGACCGTTTTTATTAGCGGCCTCTGCTATATCAGCTTCGTTAACATTCATACGCAGTCCGCCGCGACGTTCTTTTAAGAAGTCAGAGTTCATCAAGTATTTAAAGTCCTTCCAGTATTGTTTCTGATTACCAAAAGCTTTAGCTGCTTTAAGCGGATTGTTATCTGAGAAGTTAACAAAGTTAATTGATGATAACGTTTGTAGCAAAGATGTTCTCGTGTTAAAGAACATTGTTACACCGATACTACCGTTAAGCCAATCAGTAAATCTACCTGTTAAGCTATCATCTGAAAAAGATCTGTTACGACCACTTTTCATACGTTTTAAACTATTCTCTAAAGCTTTACGATATTTCTTACCGTACGCGGCTTCAAGTTTGTTTAAGTTTGCTTCGCTAAATATTTCATCTGCGTTTGCTTGCCATTGCTCTAAGTACTTAGCACGCTTAGTAGTATTAAGACCTTCAAGTAGATCTGTTGTAATGCTACCAGTAAGCCATGTTTCTTTTGGTTTAGCATACCCATCACCTTTGTTAATAGCTACTAATTGCTCTGCAAAAACTTTTAACTCTGGGTTGTTGTTAACAAACTCGTTTAATATTTTTAAATCTGCTTTACTAACGCCTGGTACTTCCATACCTTGTAAAGTATTCCAAGTATACACTCTTACCGCTTGTTCTCTTGTATAAGGTTCGCCTGGTAATTTTTTACGTAAGTTTTTTGGTACAATTCCAAGTTCTTTTTTTAAGCTTTTATAATCGTTAAAAATAGCTACTCTAGCTCTTGATATATCGTTTACACCTCTAGCAAACGGATCAATAAGATTGTATTTATACCATGCCATTTGTTGATCACCTAATTTTCCTTTACTTAATGTTTCATATAATAAACCTGTAAAGTCTTGAGCTGAATAAGGTATACCTTTAAATATACTACCTTTGCTAGCACCAACAACTTGAGCTTTAGCTTTGCTATATACTTTGTCAGCACCAATACCAGTTTTAGCTTCTATAATATCGTTAAAGTCTTTATTAAGATCTACTGTTTCACTAAACCTGGCTTTAGCTTGTTGTGTTTTAGAATTAACGTCAAACACCTCTAACGCATCACGCACAGCCTTAACATTTTTATACGCGTCATCTACAAAGAAAAAGTCATTGTAACCTTCAGCGGCTTTACCTGTTACCCAGCGCGCCTTAGCCTGTGCTTTACCATCGCCTAAACCTACAATGTTTTCAATAGGTATTTTAACACCAAGCGCATCCATAAATTCTTTTATAGGACCAGCAGCATCACCAGGACGAGCTGTAAGTATAAATACATCTTCAGCACCTCGCTTAGCTACTATGTTTTCTATAGCTTTAAACACAGGACCTTTTTTACCGTCAACCACCTTGCTAAATTCTGCAAAGTCAAACGTAGCTCCTTGAGCTTCCAGCTCTCCAGCTCTTTCAGCAAACTGCGTAGCGTTTAGTTTACCAGTCTTACCATCAGGCATTTCATATATAACCTTGCTATTAGATCTAGCTAGTGTATCGTCAAAATCAAACACACGTATTTTTTTAACTGGTGCTTTAGGATCTCTAGCTACTTTTAAAGCTTTGTCTAGCGTGCCTAGTTCTTCTAATACTTTTTCATTACTTCGTTTTTCAGTAAAAGATAATGATGGTGGTAGCTTACCGTTGTTTTTAGTTTCAGCTTTTGTTTTACCTTCGGCTAGCTTAATATATTTATCTATAATAGCCTTAGCTTGTTTTCTAGTAACAGCTTCAGTTCCTTTTAATAAACCGGCTTCTGTAAGTATTATAGATTCAATTATTCTTCCTTGTTCAATTATAACGTTAGGATTATTTTTCCATTTATCAGCAACTTCAACATTGTATTGTTGAGCTTTAGTTTGAGAAGATCCATCTTTAGAAAAAGTATTTATAAAGTTTGGATTCACATAACCAAAATCACTAAAGTATCTTATGTCAGCAGAAGGTATTTCGTTAAAAGCTTTTTCTAATTGCTCTTTTGTTGTTCCTTTTTTATTAGCTAAATCAATAAAATCATTTATTTTTTGCTTTAATAAAGGGTGAGAATTACTACCAGAGTTCTCCCAAACTTCTCCTTTATCATTTTTTAAATGGCCAGATATTATATCTGTTTCTTTTTTTAATAAGAACTGAGTATAATTTTTTGAAATCCATTTTTTGTAAAGATCTAAAGCCAACGTAGCAATTTCTTTTTGCTTTTCTCCTTTGGCGTTTTTAGTTGTTTTGTATAGCTTTAGTTTTGTCTGCGCGTGCTCTATAGCTTGGTATTGATGTTCATCTGTTGTATCTTCTCTTCTTCTACCATTAACCACAGCGCCGGTTTCAAAGCTCATAGGAAGAGCTTGATTTCTATTTAAATTTTTATTTAATTTAGAATTATGCAGCATATCTCTAACTAAAGCTTCGCCTATTTCACTTTCAAGAAACATCTCTAGCTCTATATCAATTGTTTCAGAAACACCTTTATCGTGTAAATCTTTTCTTTCTGCATTTTTACGAGCTTGAACGCCGCTTTTTCCTTCAGCTGCAACTTGAAATGCTTTAACAAGTTTTTTTTCAAATACTTCAGTATTTTCTTTAGATCTTTTTACTACGTCTGCTAAGTTAACTAACTCATCGTTAGCAATCATATCTAAAGCTTCCTTTTTAGCTTTAGGATCTTTTATTTTATTTACATTAGATATTACATTAAATTTATTTTTTAAAACAGTAGGCAGATTAAACCCAGGAGTCCAATTACCTGGCATAAAAAATTTATCAATTCCAAAAGCCCCTAGTTTTGCAGCTGCTATAGCCGCGGCGCTTTTCATTGCTTTTATTTTCTCTTCTGTGTTAGTTCTAAAATTAGCTAAAGATTCAGCATCAACAACAAAGTCTAAAGCAGCTGATCCTGATTTTTTTTCTTTTTCATTGTTAGATTTAATTCTTTTTAATTCAGCTTTAGTTTTTTTAGTCTCGCTAAACTTAGCACCAGCTGCAGCGCGGGCACCTGGCTCTGTTATAAGATCTTCAAGCATACGGTTACGTATGTGTATAGCTATACCTCCTTTAAGATTTTGACTAGTAACATCTCTATATATAGGTTTTTCAGCTTCTCTTTTAATAAAATCTATATAATCTTTTCTAGTTATAGCAAGTTTACCATCTTTGTAAAACTCATTAAGTATATTACGAGGAATAAAAGTACCACCTTTAATCTTGTCTCTAGTCTCAGGTAGCCTTGCATAGTCAGCAGAGGCGTTGTCAATTAAAAACTGCTTAATCCTTGTTAAGCCTTCTGAGTCTGTTTTTTGAAAGTTTCGTCGTTTATCATATATAGCTTCTGGATTAATACCAAACATATCTCCATATATTTCAGCTACAGACTCAGGTATGTCTCTAGTCTCTCCAAACCTAGTTATTTCTTTATCTGCAAAAGCTTGTTTAGTTGCTTCTGTTATTTTAGCTTCAAGTTCTTGTTTATTTTCTACGCCTGTATTTTTAAGTAAAGCGTTTGAATACGATGTGGTTTCAGTAGGTTTTCTAGGACCTCTTACTTTTTTAGCAACACTTACCTCAGCAACTTCTTCAGCTGCTATACCTTTAGCTTCAGAAACATCTTCAGTAAATTCTTTACCAACCACTTTTTCGGCAGCGTCAATATATCTTTTAAACCCAGTCTTAGTAGAAAAACTGTTATTTATAAAACCTGAAAGCGGTGGAACTTGCTCTCCAGCTTCTACTTTCTTGTTGTAATCCATTACAACATCAAGCATACCACGCTCACCAGATAGTATAGCGTCTGTAACTAACTCTCTATCATACTGAGGTCTGTTTTCAAATCGTTTTGCTAGCGATACAGCTGTTGGTTTTAACAAGTCTAGTATTTCTTCATAACCAGCTATACCTTGCTCTTCATATATTTTATTTACTTTAGCAGAGTTTTCTGCAGTTAAAGAAAATTGAGCAGGTTTATCTACCACTTCAACTCCTTCAGCTGCTCTTGACTTTTCTTTAGCAGCTTCAATACCAGCTTTTTCAGCTGCTCTTGACTTTTCTTTAGCAGCTTCAATACCAGCTTTTTCAGCAGCTATTGACATTTCTTTAGCAGCTTCAATACCAGCTTGCTCACCTTTAGAATAACTTTTAATAAGCTCAAATAAGTTCTTACCAGTTTCAGCGTTTAGTTCTAGGTTTTCTACACCTTTTTTACGTAATAAAGGAACAAACTTTTCAAAAGCATTACCAACATTTTCTTTAAATACTATTTGCTTATTTGTTATAGCATCGGAAAGTGCCGTTAAATATTCTTCGTAATAATCTTTTTTTGCTTTTTCGTTTCCTTTAGAATCAAATCTATATATAGCATCTATTCTGTCTTGAACTACTTCTCTTTGATTAGGTGTAAGCTCAGACATTACTTCGTCAATAATTCTAATGCCTTCTTCAGTTACCTGACTAGCTTTGTTTTTAAAAGAATCTCTTAAAACAAAATGACCAGCTTCGTGCTTGTCAACGGTAAAGTTTCTAATGTCTTTAGCTCGTTTTTCATTTACATAAAACACTTTTTTATTAGGATCATAAAAACCATCTAATGGACTAACATCTCTAGGATAATTTGGAAAAGCTTTATCATATATTCTTTGGAGCTCATCTATAGATTTTATAGATACAGACTCACCTTCTTTTGTAGCTCCTAAAACTTCTTCTGCTTGCTCTTTGTTTTTTATACGTTGTTCTAAATAAAATTTATTTAATTCATCTTGAAGCTTTTCGTATTTGTAACCACCTTCAGTATAAGGTTGATAATCTTTTTCTAATCTCTCTAACTCTTTTAATTGGTCTTCGTTTAAATTGTTTTTCTTTTTCCTTAAACTTTCAAGCGGTGCTCCAATATTAAAAGATTCATTTAAAAATTTATAAGAAGCTTCTCTTTGCGAACTTCCATATGGCGCTTTAAATTCAGAGTCGTTATTTAAAATATCATTTATAATATATTCTCTATTCCATATAGATTGTATACTCTTAGAGTTTGACTCTATATTTAATCTATTGGCAAGTATGGGCGTGGGTGTATTTACTATAACGTTATTGTCTTCAGCATTTAAAGTTTCGCCTCTTTTTATTTTATTGGTAGCTACCCGTACAGCAGTGTCAGATGGTTGTAAACCGCTTTCTTTTTCAGCTTTAACAGCTTCAACCGCTACGTTATATTCAGCTTCAGCTTCTAATATATTATAATCTTTATTAGCTTTGTCAGACTCTTTCTTAGCTTGCTCTTCTGTTATCTGGCCAGTCTTTAGCTTAGCGTCAATGGCTTGCATTTGCTCTGACCTAGACATGTTAATATCATCTACTGTGTTTTCAGTTGGATTTTTAACTTCTTTAGAAGAAAAACCAGTTCGTTTAGCAGCCGCATTAACATAAGAAGGGTTTAAACCAATTAATCTTAAATCGTTTTGCGCGGCTCTTAGCATACTATTTTTGCCAAATATAGAACCTCTACCGAGCACAGACATTTTAGCAACTTCAATAAGATATTCTTTTACAAACTCTTCTGGACTTCTTTGGAAATATTCTTTGTCTTTATTAGTTACAGCTTCTAAAGCTCTAGCAAACTCAAAAGAAAAAGCACCTACGCCACCACCAGCAACGTTGTTTCCTATTTTATTTACTATCTTAGATTTATTCATCTGAGCTAATACAGGTGTAAGATATGTTTTAGCTGGAAGAGCTCTTAATAATCCTTGAGCTAAAGATCCTCCAGAACCAAGCCCAAAAGCAAATTGATTTCTAGCAGTAGTCTCTTCTCTTGTCAACGGAGCTGTAAGACCTAAAGCTTCTTTGCTTTCGTCATACAAAGCAAATGTAGCTAATTCGTCAGCACCCCCAATAAAAGCTTTACCAGCTGTTCTTATTATTTTACTTTTTTTAGCTGCTTTAGAAGCCAAGAATAAACCCTCAACTGCTTTAGATCCTTTTCTTATAACGTTACCACTAGCTCCTCTAGTTACTGCCAACCCGCCCATAAAAAAACTTAAATCCATAGTGCCACCTATGATAACAGACGTGGTCTCTTGTTCAAGTTTTTCTGATAAATCATCTGTATTTATATACGTAAGACCCGCTTGTTGAGCCGCATTGTTAAACACTTGGTTAACTTCAAACTGAAGTTTTGGCTCTTGTCTAGTCGCGCTAAAATCATAAAACTTATCTTTAAGTTTATCAAGCACAAGACTAAAACCTTCTTGAGGTTTACTTAAAGGATCTACGTTTGTTTGTAAAGCTTTGTTAAGAACAATGTATTCTTGCAAGTTTCTATTAAAAGCTTTAGCTAATGGATGATTACCTGGTATTTCACTTATTTGTTGCGGTATAACACCTGTTTGAGCTATTTCATTTACTCTATTTAAATCACCATAAACTGTTTCTTCTGAACCAAATAAATTTTTTATATCACCAATAAAAGATCCAGGCGCATTTTGAGATCTAGCAACTTCGCCTTGGTTTTGGTTTTCAAATTGACTTATAGTTTTAGATATAGATACTAACCCTGTATAAGCCTTTGCTAGTTCATCTTGTAAAAGAGAAACCTCTGTAGTTTTAGCTTTATCTTTAGCTTTTTCTTCTTGCTCTTTTAAAAAATCAGGAACGTCATTGTCTTTTACTTGAGTAACTTTACCTGTGTTTAAATTCTTTTTTTCAATTTTATTTTTTCTATAGGTATAGACATTACCAGTGTTATAGTCATAAAGGCTTTTACTGTCAGCATCATCAAGCATAGTTTTTATCTGAGCTTGTATACCTTGGCGAACTAAACCAGCTGGCGCTGATTTTAATCTTTGCTGAAGATCGTATAGTTTTCTATCATCACCTTGTAATACATTAACACCAAATTCTAAAACTTGATTGTTTAAATCTTCACCGTATTGATTGTTTAAATCTGCATAGGTTTGATTAAAAGCGTTTTGTTGTTGTGTCGCTTGCAGATCTCTTATTGAAAATTCATCTATTTTTACATCATCAATTAAATCTTCATAATTAAAAGAACCTGTTAAAAAGCTAGTATAATCTTTTACAGTGTTTATTTCTTCAAAATCTGGATTTTCTTTTCCTTTAGCTTTAGCTATTGTTTGAGCTATTTTATCTTGTCTATTAGAATATATATCAAGACCAATATTATTTAATATATCATTAGACTTTTTCTTTTTAATATCAACACCTGTAACTACAACTGGGTCAAGTTTAATTTCAAAAGCTTTATTAAGTTTAGCTAGTTTTCTTCTAGCTTTTATAGCTTCTTCAGAATTATCTATAGGTTCATAGGAATCAACCTCTTCTTGTAATTCCAAAAAAGTGTCTCCCAAGCTTAAGTCCGTACTCTCGGGTGCTTGCCCGGTTACCGGTGTTGCAGTTGCACCCTTTGCCGCAGCACCGTTTGTCTTTCCCTCTTCAGGATCAGTTTGTATTTCTTCTGTAACTTCTACAGTTTCAAGACCATGCTTATTTGCATACTCATCTACAGATATGTTTTCTTTTTGCGCAGCTTGAGTAACCTCGTCTAGCGTGTATTCAAAACCTTGGTATTTAAACATAATTTAATTTTTTAATTTATTGTAAACCAGGTAAAATAGGTTTTTCTCTTTCAGGAGCGTCTTGCCCTGTTTGTATTAATATTAATAAGTCTTTAATTTGATCACCCGTCATATCAGATCTAAGTGTTGCTTTAGGTCCACCAGTTCTACCTTCTGTAGATTTTGTAATTTCAATGACAGTAACACCATTAACAGTGTAAGGATCTTTTGTTTTATTAAATCCTAGTGTATTAATAATGCCCTCTAACTTTAAAATATCAACAGGTCTTCTAGGAGTTTGACCAGACTCTGTAGCACGTCCAGGCGCTTCACCAAATGGTACTTCAATAGCATTTATTTTTTCTATAGTAGCTGGGCTAGTATCGCGGCCTTTTTTTGTAACGGCTTGAGCTTTACCTATTTTGGTTTGAGGTATAAGAGCTTCGAAGTATTGATCAAACGCAGCAACGAACTTTCTTTCTGATTCAGGTGTAAACATACTACTCTTGCTACCACCACCTATTTCTAGCTTTTCGTTGTTACCAAATATCTGTTGATAAATAATCTGAGCTTTTTGTGGATCTTGCAAGTAAGAACCTATCATAGCGTTTCTAGCATTTTGAGTTGTAGCCATAGCACCAGCTACATTAGTACCTTCTACAGCATAGCGCATAGTACCTTGGTCATTAGTTACAAACTTAGCATTGTTTATATCTATATACTCTTGAGATATATTACCATTTTTATCTACAATTTCAGCGCCTAAAAGAATGTCGCTTATTTCTTTGTCTATATTAGGTACTGTAAGAGGATCAA
This sequence comes from Rhodospirillaceae bacterium TMED167, assembly GCA_002170915.1. The sequence goes on from NHHQ01000138.1 coordinate 9,282, forward strand.
AAGATAAAAACAAACCAGCGTCTTGATCTATATAACCTTTTTCTGTTTGCTTAGATATCTGATCACTAGTAAGTCTTATTCTAAAATTCATATCTTTATCAAGATAATATTCAGAACTACCGTTTTTAGTAGTACCAGTAAGTGCCGGCATACCTAGGTTATAATCTTTATTTGAATCAGTACCTACCGTAGCTACACCACCTTGATTGCCAACTTTAGAAGGATTTTCAATAACATCAGAGCTATACGTGCTTGCAGAGTCTTGTATACCCGCTATAAGACCTTGATATTCACCAAGCTTACGCATAACTTTAGCTTGTTGATTCATATACTTAGTACGATCTTCTTGATTTTGCGCTTGCTTNATATCTAAACTTAATTTAGAATTAGCGCTAATAAGGTCAAAACCAAGCTTGTATAGCGAATCATTGTTAATACCAGCTTTAGCCAGCTGACTAATCAGTTGCTGCTGCTGCTGTGTTTGAAACTTATAGTTTTCTTCTTCGTTTTTTCTAGCCTGTAATGCATCAGCGTTACGCTTATCAAAAACACCTTGCAGTGCTTCGTTAAAACCTTGTCCTAAGTCAGATAATGTTTTAGCATATATAAAACCTGATTTATCTAAAACAGTTTGAGGTCTTTCGTAAGCTCCAGCTGTAGTGTATTTTCCTGAAAATTTTGGTAAGTTTGCCATGTTATTATTGTCCTTTAAAACCCCCTGCTAAAAAAGTCATCCCCATGCCACCGACTGTATTCATAGCACCACCAAACATAGAAGCTTGTTGCGATCTGTAGTTGGCCTCTTGCTGCGCTTGCCCAGTTATTTGAGATTGAACCCTATTCATTCTCTCTGTTTCTCTACGTTCTTTTTGACCATAAACAAACTCTTTACCTAAAACATTTGCTTGTTGCATACGTCCTGCTTCACCCATTTGAGCTGTTTGAACACGCTGTGCTTCAGCCATTTGAAGACGTTCTTGAGCTTGTTGTCCTTGAGCTTTTAATTGTTCGTTTTGAGCTTCTTGTCTTTCAATATCCGCTGATACACCTCGTTTACTTTTTAAAGCAGCTTGAGCAAGAGCTGTTGCGCCACCCGCGCTAGCACCAGTAGCCATAAGAGTATCAAGAGTATTTGCTAAAGCTATATCTGCTTCTTCAGCTTCGAACTCAGCTGCTTGCGTAGCTACACTCAAATTAGCATATGGATTTGAAGCAATATTAGATGTATCAGTAATAAAACCTTGCAGCGAAGTAACATCACTATAAGGATTTATAATAGGTTGTCTACTATTTTCTAAACCTTCTAATTTACCTTGTAGTCTTCTTTTTTCAGCTGCCGCGCGCCTAGCTCTTTTGCCAGCTCCAATACCACCAAATACACTGCCAAGCAAGCTAGCGCCACCCATAATAAGTCCAGCTGTAATAAGAGGTTCAGCTTTTATAAGACCTTCAATATCTGGTCCGTACCAGAGATTATGTAATATTTCTACTATGTGTTCCATAATTTTTATTTAATAAGCTGATTCAACATACTCAGATGAAACCGCAAATAATTCCATTGGTTGTGTTTTAGCGTCTACAATATTTTGATTAACATTTACTTTTCCTGTTTCTATTTTAACAACAGCGTAATAACCTTTAACACCAGTCATATCATCACCAAACACAACCTCACCGGCTGTAGCTGGACTAGAATTAACTATGCTAGCGTAGTACTTACCTTCTTTTAAATAGAAACCAGCATTGTAAACCGAAGTATTAACACTATCAATTTGCAACACAGCTACGCCGTTACCGCCAGAAACAGTTAGGTTTTCACCGTTTTTATACCCAGTACCAACTTGATTTATAACAACTGATTGTATAGCGCCAGTGCCAGATACTTGCGTTATGTTACAAGAGAAACCTGTACCAGCTCCAGTTGTAGCAACACTAACATTGTTAGCTAAACCATACGCCGCTCCAGCGTTTGTTATAATAACTTCTTGTATAGTTTGCTCTTCATAAAGACCAGCAGCGTTACTTAAAACTACGTTAGCAGTATCGTTTAAATCAAAAGACCTGCTAGCATTATATTCACTAATTTTCCAACCGCTAGATCCTTCGTAGTTTACAGTCTTAAATACTTTTGACATGCTTACTTTAGGGTTAAACACAAATGTTATAGATGAGTTACTAGACACGCCATAAAAAGTATTTCTATTATACAGACCTGTGGCAGCATCAAAATTATCTACATAATGTTTATATAAAGATCCATCTTTAAAAGTATAAAAATCACTTTGAATACTAAGAGCCTGATCAGGCTCATATGTAAAAAAGCTAGGCCACCCTAAAACTTGNTCNTCAAAACTAAGTGTGTTAAACGTAGGGTTGTTAGCATTTGGGTTTTGTTGTAAAGATAATACATATTGCTTNTTGTATATATCCCAACTACCTAAAGCTTTACCAGGTAAATCATTTGTTTGATCTAAATTATCAAATTGATCTCTAAAATAATCTATCATACCGTAGTTAGATATTTCAGTTAGACCATCTCTTGACAATCTCATTACAGCATTTCTGTCTTTGTCTGTAAAATATTTTCTATACCCATACACAGCAAAGCTTTCTGGGTTTTNGCTAATGCCAAAATTACCTATAAAAGGTTGTATAGTACCTATAGTAGTGTTTATATTTGATATAGATGTACTACCTTCAGCAGTGTATATAGCGTCTTTATCTATAAGAGCTCTACTAACTTTGTTTTCTTGGAATATAACAAGATTTGTATCTTCAGCATATAGCTTTTGTATACTACCGTTTGCTGGGTCAGCTGATTTAGTTATATCATCACCTACAGAAAAAACGTTAGTATCATTTACACCTGTAGTAGAATTATAAATACCAGAATATATAAGACTATTAAATCTTATAGAAGAATTAGGTTCGTCTTCTACTATAAAAGCTCTTGGTCCTAACTCTACAGTTGTATTATTATAACCACCTCTAATACGTGATTCTTCTATAGCCCAACTATCTGCTTGAGTAGTAGCCGCGGATATTACAGGATAACCACCGTCAACACCAGGCGGAACGCCAAACGAACCGTTCCAAGACATTGTATTAGTTCCTTCTATAGTCTTTTTTAAAATAAAAGTATTGTAGTAATCTACTTCGATTATTGCACCCATTATTATATTATCACTTGATTATTTAAGTATATACACAAGGACTTGATAGTGATGTTCTAAGTCCAGAAGCGTTAAATGTAGCTATATAAGCACCATCTTTATTTTGTTCTAAGTTTACAGACGGTCTTTGGAATCTGTAAGTGCCACTTGTTAATGTTTTTACCTGTGTTAAGCTAGTGTTGCTATATAGTTGAGTAACGTATTTAGTTATTCTTTCTCTAGCGTAAACAGTTGTAGCCATGTTACTAAAACAATTTGCGCCAACTGTAGATATTCTATATTCGTAATATAGCGGACCTGTGCCTATTTGAGGGTAATTAGCATCACCTACCGTAGTTGTCATTGTTGTGAAAGAGCTTACGCTGCCACTACAACTAGGGAACTGAAGATTAGTACCATTAAGGTTTGGCTGTATAATTCTATATTCTCCAGCACCATTACTAGAACCTCCAACACCGAATACTTGTATTTTAGTACCAGATTGATTTGAACTACCGCTATTTGTAACTTCAAAATTGTTACCTCCACCAGGACCAGTATTACTAGTCATACCACCTTTTATACCTAACCACTGTCCATTAAGATTAGAANNTNNACCNTTAACATCTGTAGCAGNCTATCCAANTNGCNCNACTATTAGCTCTATACTGAACAACTGGNGCGTTAACTAAAGCAACTGTTGAACTCACATCAGCATTAAAAACAGACATACTAACATAAAATTGGCCTTGCGTTAAAGCTCCTTTTAAATTATTTCTAAGATATATATTAGCTGTTTGATCGTATTTATTAGGCGACGTACAAACAAAACTAGTTGCAATTGTAGGATCTGAACCAGAAAAAGGTATACCATTTATTGTAGCACCACCAGTAGTATTAGTACCTTCAACAACTGTTATTATATCATTTAAAGAATAACCACTACCAGCTTCTTCTACAGATAAACTTTGTATAGCGCCACCTGCTAAAACTTGGTTTACTTTTAAACCAGTACCACCTGGAGGCAAAACGGTAGTTGCTAAATCAGTAGTGCCTGTATATCCAGATCCTCCAACTATACCTGTGAAAGAATATATCTTTGGCGCAGCAAGAGTGTATGATGTAAGAGTAGGACTTGCAATTACATTAGTGTCACTATCTACAAAAGCTAAAAGATTATAATCTCCATCAAAAGCTTCTAATGCTATTCCTTGGTTAAAATTACTATCAACTGGAGGTACACCTACATTTACAACAAAAGTACAATCAGCAGTTAAAAATCCAGCTGTTCCACCCGCGTCAATCACTCTTACAGTTACATCATAAGCGCCTATGCCATTTGAAACTGTCAATAAGCCAGAGCTATTTATACTGAACACAGTAACGTCTAAGCCATTTTGTTGTTGCGATTGTATAGACCAAACCAAATCACTAGCTTGTTGACCAGTAGCTGCAATAGCACCATTAACCGCAGCAAATGTTTTAACTGTAGTATCACCAGCGCCTACAGTAACAGGCGTTGTGCAATTTGTTATAGTAGGAGCTATGTTTGTTAAGTTTCCAGTTTTTACTATAGTATTAGTTATACCATTGATATCTGTTACGTCAAAACTAAAAGTATAATTTTCTGTAGCGCTAGAACCAGGGGCGTAATAAAACACGTCGTTAGTAGTAAGTCTTAACACATCTCTTGCAGGTGCAAAAGTAAGTGTAGTACTGCTAAAAGTTTGTACTTTGTTGAGTACAACAGTAGAACCTGCAATAGATAAAACAAATGTATTTGCTACTACACCTGTGCCTGTTACTAAATCATCTACTTTAACAGTACCTGATATACTACTTAAATTTATAGTAGCTGTACCAACACCCGCGCCAGTTGCGGTAGCAGTACTACCTACTGTTATAGTAGTTTTAGCTAAATTAAATCTAGTACTAATATCAGACCCACCGCTTTTTAATACTTTAAAATTACTAATAGTATATGCAAGTATTTGATTTCCTAAAGCTGTTTGAGGATAAAAATAACCAGTATAAGGTGTTGACTCAGAAGCATTAACAACTGTACTAGCAGATGCCATAGCTTCTGTTTGCAAATAATTCCAAGCGTTAAAATTACTAGCACCTTGATTGTCATTAACTTGTGGGTTTAAAACAGATATTAGCCCAGCAGTACTTGTTTCAAAAAATAAATCTAACCTGCTTTCAACAGGTTCTGTTTCAAGTATTGCTAATTGATTCATTTCAAGAGAAGGTGTACTAGTTCCTTGCGCCGTACCTATACCACCTGCTTTTGTGCTAATCATTCTACCTATAAGAGGATTTGATGACGCGTCGTAAAATATGTTAACTTCTGAACCTCCACCACTGGCTGGAATTACACCATCAACATCAAATAAATCTTTTAAATCTGATATTACGTTTACAGTTATGCTTTGTGGTACTAAATCTGTGCCGCTAATATTAGGATCGTACTGCTGGTTACCTACAGGGCTATAAGGACCAACTGGAGATATTGTGTTTTGAACTCTACCAAATAATCGCACAGAACTTCTAAATTGTCGTTGATCAGGACCTACTTCAGATAAATCTCTAGGAACTTTATTTATATTATCGTTAAACAAAGTTGTTTGACCTGTCAATTCTTGAAACGCAGATGGCGTTGTGGTATTTAAAGGACCTTTAACTATACCAGGCAAATATACATTATAATACTCTTGTTCTTTTTGTTGTACTACAATTTTATAGCTATACCAACCTAAAGGATTGTAATCATAATCACCAATAAAATTATTATAAAGACCAGGTTCACCTGTTTCTGGATTAGCAACCCTAACATCAGCACTACTAGTAGCATCCTTTCCATTTATACCACTAGTTATTTCAGATAAAACTTCTATTTTTAAAGAATCACCTCTCCAATTTATAGAACTTCCAGAACTTGCAGGAGTTGCGGATTGATAAGGATTAAATACAGTTGATGCTCCAAAACCGTTAGCGGTTAATGTATCTGAATCATTTGTAGATAACAAAACAGATGATTGTCTACCAAATCTATCTGATAAAACAAAACCAACTTGATAATTTCTATTTTCTTTTAATGAAGAGTTTGGATAAGCAACTACACCTTTATTGCTATTTAAACTTTGTATTTCAAATTTTTCATTTGTAGCAACTTGGTAGTTTATACCAGAGGGCGGCGTATGTTTGTTTTGGAAATTACCATATATAACTCTATTGCTAGCAAGCTCTTGACTAAATGCTTTTACTGGTATTTTATCAAACACACGTATTAACTCATCTTCTGGTAAAGTTCTAAAAGGTTTTGTACCTAAATAATTGTATGTAAAAATTTTAGTACCTCCAGCGCCCGCAGCGACTCTACTAACAGGTAGAGTTTCTATAACTTGAACAGCTAAAGAATCTGATTCTTTGTATAAAATATCTACTTCTGTAATTTTAAAAGCATCTACAAGTGTAGCACCACTAGAGGGTAAAGGTAAATTTAACTGTATATAGTTAATTTTGTTTTCCATAAACTGAACTACAGTGCTTTCTATGGTTGACTGCTCATCATTGTTTATAAAATAACCATCTTGTTTAGGTATAAAAGTTGTTTGAGTAAAAGGTGCGAATATAGAATATTCACCATCATCAAATCTAAATCTATAACTAAACTTAGCAAATTTATCTTCTAAAAAATCTACATCACCTGTATAATTTGTTATTAAATACGGGTTAGTAGTAGTGCTAGTAGCAAGAGGAATATTAGGACTTACCACGTCTTTCATAGCGGTTTCGTAACTTGTAAAAGTAAGCGTAGTGCTGCTAAAATTTTGTTGCTTGTTAAACGTAACAACAGGACTTGAAAATCCTGAAACAAAAGTATTTGGTAAAACTCCTGAACCTGTTACTAATTGCCCTACTTTTATATTACCAGATATAGGGGTTACGTTTATATTAATTGTGTTAGAAGCAGCGCCAGTAGCAGTAGCTGTTGCCGCTGCCAACGCGCTTAATTGGTAAAGTCGTATTGGTTCATAAGGATTATATTTAGCTACAGATATTTGATCTTCTCTAGTATAATAAGTAGCTGCAGCTGGAGTGTTACCTCCTCTTGTTACGTTTACTTTTCTAGGTTGGTTTCTATTGTCTGTAAAGAATAATAAGTTTTCTAACAAATTAACTCCTATAATAGGATTTTTTTGAGAAAAGTTTAAAAAGTTTCCTGTAGCTATTACCCTTAAAGCACCACTCTGAGGACTGTAAGAAGTTATAAAATTATTACCTAAGCAACCTGTAAGTTTTAAAATCAAACCATTAGCTAAACCTGTAGAATTATTACCTAAACCGGTTTGAAACATTTGTCCAGGAAAATTAATATCAACACCTGTTACTCCTCCGCTTCCATTTACAGAAGCAACTGTAACATTAGCGTTATAACCAGAAGCATTAAAATCTCCACCAACGGGAATTTCGTCACCTACTGTATAACCAGTACCAGGAGCTACTATAGCCAAACTACCTATAGCTCCTTCGGGTAAATAACCATTTGGTATATTAGGCGTGCCATTAGCTCCATTTAATATTTCACCGGTATTGTCTGTCCAAAAACTATAAATAATATTATTAAAATCATCTACAAAATTACCAATACATTTTATATTTGGATCTACTGTAGCTGCAGGTGTTTTTAACGCCGATGCAAAGTTTTTAATCAGTTCATTACCATAAACACTTTCCAAAGCACCTACATCAGGACCTTGTGATTTACTAATCTGCACGTTCTGCGCGTCGCGATATTCGCCATTAGGTATTAGTCTATCATCTAAGTCTTTATTCATTTTAGACTTAATGAAAGCATTTTTAACTTCAGCCATTTAATTCTAGTGTTTTATCCATTTAGATTTACCACGCATAACTTGCACAAACTCGTTTAGCTTAATATTAGATAAACGTATTTTAGCGTTACGTAGTTTTGCAGACTTTTCTTTTTTAAGTCTTTGTACTATATATTCAGGCTGGTTTATTCTTGTAGAAATTATAGCATGAATAATATAAGCATACATAGCTTCTTCAGCCATCTTAGGTATTTCAGTATCTAAATCACTTGAAAGACCATCTGATATATATTCTAAGTTTATTATTTTATCAACTAAGTTATTAGAAAAAGATATTTTATTTGTTCTATTGTTGATGTTAAAATAACCATTAGCGTTAGCGTACTGAGGATCAAGGCCATATTGCCTACCATAACCAAACATACCAATGTAGTCGTTAAAAAACTCAGCAGCAGCAAAAGAATTTAAAAAATTATTATTTAAATTTATTAAATTGTTTTTAGCCCATCTATCGTCTATTATAGAGTTAGCTGATTCTACATTATTATCAAAGCTATCTTGTATGGGCACGCCTTTATTATCTTGTATTGGAAGTTCTGTTGGGCTTTGGTGAAGATTATTTGTCGGCATTATAATATGCTGACGACCTGCTTGGTCCACCCAATATATGTTTACATAGTTAACATAGTCTTGTGGAAGTACTACGCTTAAGTTTTTAGGAACTGTAAGCTCTTGAGATTTTTTACTTCTTAGCGTATCATAACTAAATTCTTGCAACGCTCTTTTAGCGTGA
>NHHQ01000139.1 GCA_002170915.1 Rhodospirillaceae bacterium TMED167
CCCGCCAAAACAAATCCTCTCGGAATCAAAGGGGCAGGCGAGGCCGGGACTACCGGCGCCTTACCAGCCGTGATGAATGCCGTGAACCATGCCTTGAAGGGCCACGGCATCCGGCACCTTGAAATGCCGCTCACAGCTGAAAAAGTCTGGCGGGCCATCCACAGCACCTGACTGCAGAACCGCATGAGGTCTCGATAGGGGAAAATCGAGCCCACAGAGAGGCGTGATCCCTACTGCGTAGTGCGTTGGGGCTTCGCCTAGGCTGTATCACTTGCGCAATGATGCACCACGCCGTGGGTCACCCTTCCACGCAGGTCCGGATGAAATCAACAGCCTCAGCGCCAAAAGTCTCGTCGTCCGTATCAATATGCATCACCTGGGAGATATGATTATGGCCTAGCAGCATCTTAAGCCGCGGTGTATTGCGATGGACCGACGCCAGTTCATTCATGAGGCTGATGCCAGACTGCTGAAACTGCGACGGATCGAATTCAGCAATGCAGATAAAGACGGGACACCCGGCCCAATCTATATTGCCCTGCACCATCTTCCCGGCGTAATCGGCCGCCCTTTCACCGTAATACGCAAGATAGTTGGGCGCTATCGGTCCGTCTCCCAGATGATAGATACCGGACATCAGGATGATGCCGGCACAACCAGGACCTCCAGCGCCGTGGATGTCCGAGCGGAATGCATAGGTCGCCACATGCGTGGCCCCGGCGGACTGACCCATGATCAGGATCCTATTCGGATCACCGCCAAAGGCAGAGATATTGTCCCGTGCCCAACCAAGTGCCGCACCCACATCATCCGCACCTGTAGGCCACTTGTGGTCGGGCGCGAGACGGTACGTGGCATTCACGCCTATCATGCTATGTCTGGCAAAGTAGTTGGCTACATTGCCGTAAAAGGTATCCCCGGCCATATTTTTATGCCCGCGGACAAAGCCACCGCCATGAAAAAAGAGGACACTCGTCAGACCGTCCCCACCCCCGTCTGCTGCATGCACGTCCAGCACCTGCCGTTCATGGGAGCCATAGGGAATATCCTTTGTGACGGAGATCGTGCTTCGGTCACGCTCGACCAGAAGTGGGCTGTAGAGCCTCTCCATGGCGTCGACCAATGTTTCATCAAAGGTATCGCCGATTTCTAAAATTCTGTCCCGAATACCCGCCGGTACCTGGCGGATGCCGTTCGGCGTATCGTCATGTCCGCTCATTTTAAAGCCTCCTTGCACAGATATACCTTGCCCCGCAACCGTCGGCCCATTCTAACGGGATGCCGAAACTAGCAACTTGACCTACCCCGGGGCCACCTACTTGCNCCCCCCGCGCGCGCTNACCAAGGCCATNAACAGCGGAATGGTGAGCACAATAAANAAATACCGGACTAATTGATGCGTGATAACAAAACTAATTTCCACACCCAGACCAAATCCGATCAGCGCCATTTCGGCGAAACCGCCTGGGGCAAAAGCCAGNATGAGGGACTGAGCGCTANACCCCGCCACAAATGCCGTCGCTACTGCAAATGCGACAGCTGCCGCCACCATCAGCACCCCCGCCGCGGCCCCGTGCGTTAACGCGGGCAAAATCTCTTTGAATTTGGAGCCACTGAATCTGAGTGCCACAGATATGCCGATAAACACTTGGGCGATGGCCACCAAACTGTCCGGCATATCAGAGGCAACGATCCCATTAAGGCGAAGAAGGGCAATGGCGATCATCGGGCCCATCAAAGATGGCGCAGGCAAACGTATCACCTCGGCGATGATCCAGCCGGCTGCACAGGCGAGGATCATGGGCAGAATATCAGCCGGCAGAAAGGCAGCAAAACTGCCACCAGTTCCAACATTGCCCGAGGGCACATAACCGGCGAACAGGCGAAACGCGATGGGTATGGTCAGCACGGTCAAAATCAGCCTTTCGCTCTGCATAATAGCGATCGTTTTGTCATCTGCCCCATAGGCCTGACCCAGCAGGGTCATGGGGATCATTCCTCCCGGCGCTGACGCCAAAAAGGCCGTCTTAAAATCGTACTTCCCGAGATAGACAAGATAGGCTGTCAGAAGCATCACCGAAACCACGACATAGAGGAGAATGGAGACCATACTCGGCCACCAGCTCAAGATAAGGATGATCAAGTCGGGAGATGCGGCCGTACCAAACAGAATGCCAAGAACAACCATGGACGGGGGCCGGAGCCAGCCCGGCATCCACAACCGGACGCCGCTCAAGGCCAAAATGACCGTAAAAAAAAGTGGCCCGGTCACCCAAGGCAAAGGCAGTTTCACCCAGGCGAATATCATGGCACCGGCAAAGCCAACCGACAAGGTCAGCANGCAGGAACGCCAGTTCCCCAACAAGTCCGTAACATGGCGCGTCAAAGGGGCGGTGCAGTCTTTGACAAAAATTTCCGGTAGAGTGTCGGCCCTGAGGCGATCGCGACGAGAACGGCCCCGATCGCGCTGAGACGGATATCCGGTATCACGAGCGCCATCCCCCCGACGGCCATGAGGATACGGATCAGAGGAGGCAGGGGTTTTGCGAGATAGGCCTCTATAGCCGCCGCGANAAAAATAAGGCCAGCTACAGCTGTCACCATGGACAGGCCGATTTCCAGGGGTGGCCCTTGCATCAGCAGTTCCGGGCCGTAGACAAAAGCGAAGGGCACTACAAAGGCGCCAAGCGCAAACTTGACCGCGAGAACAGCTATATAAAGAGGATTGTCTTCAGCCAGACTGGACGCCGCATACGCGGCTACGGCTACGGGTGGGGTCAGCGCAGACATAACAGCATAGTAAAGCACAAACATATTAGCAGTCAGCACATCAACGCCAATGTCTGTCAGGATCGGGCTCATTAGAGCGGCCGCCAGGATATACGCCGCCGGTGTCGGCATACCGAGCCCCAAAACAACAGTCACCCCCGCCGTCACAAAAAGCGTTAGGAACTGCTGGCCGTCCGTCAGGCCGTTGACCAGATGAGAGATCTTACCAACAAGCCCAGTCATGGTGATCCCCCCCATCACCAAGCCGGCCGCTGCACAGGCGCCAGCTACCGGCACCATGCGGTAGCAGGTTTCGCTTAACACTTTCGCGAGCCCAATGGGCCCAATCCGAGAATTCGCCTTCAGCAGCGCGACCAGGAAGACAGCGACGGTACCCATAATTCCCACCATGGTGGGTGTGAAGCGCATGAGAAGNGCGANCGTCAAGACAGCTAGGGGAATGACGAACAGCCCGCCGTCTTTCATCGTCTCCCAAAAGCTGGGGATCATATCATCCTCTAGCCGATCGAACCCGTTTCGAAGGGAGCTAAAATGCACCTGGGCATAGATGGAAACATAATACAGGATGGCCGGCAGCAACGCNGCAATTGCAATGTCGAAGTACTCAATTCCGGCAAAATCAACCATCAGAAAGGCCGCAGTGCCAAGCACCGGCGGCACAAGGCTCCCCCCGGTAGACGCCGCCACCTCGATGGCGCCAGCATGGGCGCCCCGATATCCAAGACGCCGCATAATGGGAATGGTAATGGACCCTGTTGTCACGACGTCGGATGTAGGGCTGCCGGACACCATGCCGTACATCCCGGATGATATCACCGCGACCTTCGCCGGGCCACCCGGCTGCCTGCCGCTCAAAACGGCCGCAAAATTAAAAAAGAAATCACCACCACCGCAAGCGTGTAGAATGGTGCCGAACATGACAAACATGAAGGCATAGGTCGCAGCAACGCGCAGGGGCAGGCCAAAGATGCCATCCGTCGTAAAAACCGTAATTTCGATGAAATGCTCAAACCCAATTTCGCCGTGCTGCAACACACCGCTCAAATTGTGGCCCCACAAATTGTAGGAAACAAAGATCAGCACCAAAACAGTCAGACCGACGCCTGTCGTCCGTCGCGTGAGTTCGAGAGTGATAAGAAAAACAATTGTGCCGAAAACAACATTCCAAAAAGTGAGCTCATCCAGCAGCACAATCCGATTAACGATGGTCTCGGCCTCAACCGCGAAATAGAGCCCCACCGCGACGCAAACCAGGGCCAATGCACCATCCAAAACAGATGGACGGTCCGCATTCGAGTCCTCTGTCGCGCCCGTTGTCAAAAANGCNAGGGCNCCGATCCCGGAAAAAAATAAAACNGTCAATGCCCAGGGAGAAATAATGATGAGCGTCGCCGCCGCAATAGCATATAGCCCCACTGCGACAGCGAAGGGCATGAAGATCCACCTAAGGAGCCCCTTGGGCCGACGGCGGACACCGACAGAAAACCAAGTTTTAATGGAAAAGAGAGCAGATAAGTTCATAGGTGTTTATCAAACAACGGGGCCGTTCAGATTACACCAAACGACCCCGCATTAATAAATTATGCGGTTGACCTTACATCAGGCCTTTTTCTTTAAAGGCTTTGATAGAACCTGGATGATGGGGCGCATTACCTTTTTGGGCCAGCACTTTCAGAGTGGCCGTTTTCTTAATAAGCCGGTGAGACTTGTTTTTAAAAGTCTCAATCTGATCGAGCATGGCTTTGGTAATCGTGTATGCTAGCTTTTCGTCCATATTTGCATTGGCTACGATAACCGCTCCCATGCAAACGCTATAATTACCAGCCGACGACCACTTATACTCCCCAGGCTTGACCTGACATACCTCTCCACCGAATTTTTTTGCAACCTTTCCGGCGTTTTCTTTACCATAACTCAACAAGACCGGTGATGCGCTTTTCGCGATTTCTCGCACCCGCGGATGGTTAAAGGAAATACCAAAGAGCACTACATCCAGTCGACGATCAGACACAAGTGAAACGATTTCCTTTGATGCTGCATGAACTACCTGCCCGCCCCAAGAGGTAACGTTTTTACGAGAAATACCCAAAAGGTTCATAGCCGCTTCGCCAACATCCGCATCCATATTGCCGCGCCGGTTGATAGCGATACGTATGGGCAGTTTCTTTGCAACAATATCCTGAACTGATTTCACACCGTGCTTGTCAGCAAATGACTTTGTCATGGCGAAAAAACTCTGTTGGAACCTGGAGGCCGGTGTATAGACACGAAACAGGACCCGTGTATTGCCTATGGCACTTTTAAAGGGTTTCTGCCCAGTCACAGCGGCATTCAGCTCTCCATCCGTAGCCAGCCCCATCGGCACTTTGCCACGCGATACTAAAGGCACATTGGCCAANCCCCCCGAAGAAGTTTGATAGCTCACCGTTGAGCCTGGATGCGCTGCTGCGATAGCTGCGTCAATACCGCCACCGATACGGGACCACAGACCGCCCGGGCTAGCGCCAGAAAGAGTTAAATTATACTTTTGGGCTTCGGCCGGCAGCGCCGCAATCGCAGAAACTGCAAGTGCCGCAATTAGTAGCTTTTTCATTGAGTGATCCCTTTATTTATTTTTAAACGCACCTTACGGTAACTCATCAGTGGGGACAGTAGCAATAGACGTTCTCCTAAACCTTTATACATTTATGTGGGGGAGTGGCTTAGGCACACCGCTAAATATACAGTTTCGTCGAAAAGGCGTGCCCACAATATTCTTCCACTGGTCCTTCCGAAGTAGGTCTAGAGAATGTAATATAGTGACAACGTCTTAGGGGAGCCAAATATGTCTGCACATCCAAAATATAAGCCATTTAACTTTCTGAAATGGCTTGATGAAAACAAACACGAGATGAAACCGCCCGTGAGTAACAAGCTGCTTCACGATGATGCAGGCATGGTCATCCAGGCTCTGGGCGGCGGCAATACACGCACTGATTTTCACGATGACCCGGTGGAAGAATGGTTTCACCAGATCAAGGGCGATATGATCCTAAAGGTGTGGGACCGGGGTAAAATTTATGATGTCCGAATCAATGAGGGAGACATTTTTTTCCTTCCTTCACATGTCCGGCACTCTCCCCAAAGGCCAAACCCAGNCTCCTATGGCATCGTCGTGGAGGGACCGCGTCAGCTTGGCATGCGCGATGGTTTTGAATGGTTCTGTTTTAAGTGTGAAGCCCTGCTCCACCGAGCAGAAGTCTCGCTAACCTCATCCGAGGGGATCGTTTCGGAACTCCCAAAAGTTTTTAGCGATTTTCATGAGAATGAAGCAGCGCGAACCTGCAATAGTTGTGGCGAACTCCACCCGGGCAANGGAAAACCGCCCGAGGGCTGGGTAGTTTTATAAGGTCCCAGACACAACGATGCCCAAAGTATCAGGCAGGCTTTCCTTTAGCCGTCCGGGAAATAAGGATTAGCCTCTCTATCGGGTCTGCATAGGAATCGTCATTTGACACGCCAGTTCTCCTATGGATGATTCTGAACGGAGACAATCATCTCAGAAGGGAAGACAACTGTGAGCTCCAATAGGAAACTCCGTCTCGGCGCCTTCATGCGCCCCGTTACCATTCATACCGGTGCGTGGCGGTATCCCGGTGCCTTTCCCGATGCTAACTTTAACTTCGATCACATCAAACAGTTCGCACAAACACTAGAGCGCGGCAAATTCGACGCTTTTTTCATGGCCGACCATCTGGCTCTCCTCAACATGCCCTTGGATGCCCTGAAGAGAAGCGCCACGGTGACGTCTTTCGAGCCNATGACACTGCTNCCGGCCTTGGCGGCCGTCACAGAGCATTTGGGCCTGATTGCGACCGGCTCGACAACCTATGACGAGCCGTATCATGTGGCACGGCGATTTTCATCCTTAGACCATATCAGCAAAGGGCGTGCAGGCTGGAACGTGGTGACNACGTCTAATCCGCACGCCTCTATGAATTTCGGGATGGAGGATCAGCCGGAGCATGCCAACCGATATGCGCGGGCTCGGGAGTTCTATGATGTGGTNACCGGNCTGTGGGACAGTTGGGCGGATGACGCNTTTATCCGGGACGTGGAAAACGGCATTTATTTTGACCCTGATAAGCTCCACACGCTCGACCATAATGGCGAATATCTATCCGTCAGGGGGCCCTTGAACATTGGCCGCCCTGTGCAGGGCTGGCCCGTTATTGTGCAGGCCGGTGCGTCAGACGCGGGCCGGCAATTAGCCGCGGAGACCGCAGAGGCAGTTTTTTGTTCCCACAGCAACCTTGAAGCCGGCCGAGCATTTTATGCAGACGTGAAAGGCCGTGCCACGGCAGCGGGACGTAATCCTAATCACGTCGTCATTCTGCCAGCCTGCTTGGTNGTTGTCGGCGACAGCATCGACGAGGCCACGGAAAAACGTGCTCTTCTGGACAGACTGGTTCATTACGAAAGCGCGATCGCCTCGCTCTCCATCGTCCTTGGCACAGATGCATCCAAATTTGATCCGGATGGGCCACTTCCAGAAATTCCAGAGAGTAATGCCAGCAAAAGTGCCCGTGACAGAGCGATTGCGTTGGCGGAACGTGAGGACCTTACTGTCCGTCAGCTGGCCCAGCGTCTGGGTGGGTTTTCCGGACTGGCCATGGTGGGAACACCCGAGACAATTGCCGATCAAATGGAAGAATGGCTGCTCAACGACGGCAGTGATGGCTTCAATGTCATGTTCCCCTATTTGCCAGAAGGACTGGATGACTTCGTTGAGCGCGTTGTGCCAGCCTTACAGCGCCGTGGTATTTTCAGAGAAGAATATGAGGGAAAAACCCTGCGCGAGAACCTCGGATTGCCGCGGCCGGAAAACCAGTTCTTCGGAAGCTAGTTGAGAGCCCTGCACGAACAGACCAAGGAAGAGCTTGCCCGAGCAAGAACCAGGCGTTTCTAGGTCAAGAGGCAGAGGCCGTGATGTCCTACAGGCGCTCTGAAATTGAGACATAGTCGTTTTTACCGCTACGATCAGGACCACACAAAAGTCGCCCGCGTCCACATGATCACTGGACCGCTCCGGTGTCCTAAAAATACGTTTGTATATCAAATACGCATCAACCTGTGTGGATCAATCACCAGTACGTTTACGCTAGGGGATTATACTGTTTCATAAAGACGCCACCACCTTCTCACCTTGGCGGTTGTTATAACCGCGACGATTTTCTGGCGTACGAATGCATTATGAAGGGCGGTAACATTTCAAGAAAAATTGAACCAGTATAGGGTCCTACTTAGGAGAGATTTACACCCCTCCAATGGCCCGCATCGCCTCAATCATGGAGGATTTAAGCATAAATTGGCGAGCGCGCGCCGGATCGGTCGCTGTCTCACGGAGATTCTTAAGAGAGGCGGCCCGACTTTCTGGATTTTTTGCCTCAAGCCTTTTTTTGTTCTGAATGCTTTGTTCTTGGACAAACTCAACGGCAAACTTCCGGCGTTCTATATCATATATATTAAGCAATTCTGCGTCGGCATCACCTTTCCATACTGGGATAAGCTTTTCCGCCAAATTCATGGCATCCTGAATGCCACCATTGAGACCCATGCCACCGATGGAGTTGTTGACGTGAGCCGCATCGCCCGCAATCAATACACGGCCTTTTCGAAACGTTGCCGCCACCCGCTGATGAACGGTGTAGAGGTTCCTGTGGACAATATCATAGGGCTGGCCGGCGGGAAAAAATCCCTGGAGTTTTTGCTCGACATAATCGTCGGCGAGAAGGTCTTCCTCGTGTGCTTCCGGGTCCTCAGGGTATACCGTCCGCCAGAGCCCCGGCGGTCCGTCGCCCGCGACTTTGAAGCAATTGCACCACTCCTCCGGATCGGCAATATAATTCCGGTAGCTCATGCCACACTCAGCTTCGAAATCAAAGGGCGTCGAAAGAACCAGAAACCGCTCCGGCCAGGTGAACCCTTCGAATGGAATGTCCATTTGCTTGCGAATAGTGCTGCGGCCACCATCGGCGCCGATCAGATAGGCGCCTGTGTACGTATATTCTCCGTCTGGGGCGTTCACCGTGACCGTCACACTATCCTCAGATGCGGAGACCGACGCCACGCGGTGTGAAAAAAGGATATCTGCACCATCGGTATCGTTGATCAATTCCGTCAATATGCGGGTGAGTTTGAACTGCTCACACTGAACCACGTAAGGAAAATCGGTATCCTCGCTGAGCAAGCTGTGGTCAAATTCAGCCACCATTTCCCCTGTGGGCCGGTCCCAGAACTGGAAAGTCGGACAGATCAGACCCTGTTCGGTAACCATCTCAACGACACCAAGTTTGGCCAGCAATTCCAAGGTAGCCGGATGGGTCGTGGCAGCGCGGGGATCTTCCTGAAGTTCGCTATTTTCGTCAAAAACCGTGACCGGAATGCCTTCCTGCACCAGAGCGTATGCGGCCACCAACCCTACTGGACCGCCACCAGCGATCAGAACGCGAGAGGGTTTGGATGTCATTTTTGCGCACTTTCTCCACCTGCATCTGAACAGGCCGGATAGGCGGTTATTCTGTCAGTGCCCCCCCATGCGCTGCGGTCCCTCTCCCGGAGGACACAGGTCTTAAGTGCGGTGTCCACGGTCATGCAATCGCCTCTGATTTCTCCAAACCGCTTATCATTGAGGTCTGCAAGAGGATTTCACGGGTTTTCTTGACATCGGCCGCAACTACGCGGAGTTCATCTTGACGCTGTTTGCGGATTTTGGGGTCCGTTTCTTCGAGATTTTTCTTGTTGCGGATGGTCTGCGCCTGAACATACTCCACTGCAATAGGCCGGCGCTGGCGATCGTAGAGATCTAGCAACTCATCACTCTCCCCTCCCTGATACATCCGTACAAGTTTTTTGGCCAAATTGATCCCATCGTGGATGCCGCCGTTCATGCCCATACCGCCCAGGGGATTATTCACATGGGCAGAATCCCCAGCGAGCAATATTCTTCCCGTGCGATAGGTTTTTGCAACGCGCTGATTGACCCCATATAGGGTCTTCAACTCGATGTTGAAATTGCCATCATAGGGCGCGAGGCGCTGCAGACGGCCCTGCAGAAACGCATCGTCGAACGCCTCTTCCCGCGTCATCTCCATTGATATGGGGAAGAGAAACCGCCAATAGTCGGGTGCGTGGATCAGAGCACACCATTCGGTTGGATGGGCTATATAGCACACATGCCCCATATCCTCGACAATCTCATCCACTTCATCCGGCACACTCACAGTCACGAACTGTTCCGGATAAGTGAACCCTTCGAACTCAATTTCCTGGGACTTGCGAACCACGCTGCGTGAGCCGTCTGATCCAATCAGATAATCACAGGTAATTTCCTCAACACCGCCGGGCGTCTCGTAACTCACCGTCACCGCATCAGTATCTTGTAACGCGCCCATGAACTTAGATTGAAACCGGATCTCCGCATGCGGATACTCTTCCAGCATTTTCTCGATAACACGGGTCAGCTTAAATTGTTCACACTGCAGGCGGTAAGGATGGTTGGTTCGATCTTTGATAAGGTCGTGATCGAACTCGACAATTAGCCCATCATCCAGGTCCCGATATTGAATTTTGGGCGTGATCAATCCTTGGGAGACCAGTTGAGGCGTGACACTCAATTCGTCCAGCATGTCCAGGGTGGGCGGATGAAACGTCGACGCCCGTAGCTCCGGAACGAGATCCTCTCCCGCCTCTAGAATTGTAACTGATACATCGGCCCGGGCAAGGATAAGGGCTGTGACGCAGCCCACCGGGCCCGCACCGGCGATTACGACATGTTTATCGTTTTGCTTACTTGAGCTCATGCTCTAGTGCCTCTCGAACAACCAGCCTCGGCCGAAGAACTTATCGTCCACACCGATGGTCCGGAATGTATGCCAAATGGTGGCCACATTGATGGGAATGATTGGCTTGCCCAATTGTTTTTCGAGCGCTGGAAAAATATTGAGTGCCGTGAGGTTGGTACCGGCCTGAACGATGGCGTCTACATCGTCGCCATCCAACTGATTAAGGATGATATCAATTACCTCTGAGGGCGGCGTGTGTGCGATTGATGTCGCAGTATCGCACTTGAGCCCTACCACATTGGTGACCTCATAGCCGGTTTCTTCGAGGAAACGATGAACTTGTTCGTCGCCGACAGGCTGATAAGGCGTGAGTGCGGCCACGCGTTTCGCACCAAAGGCCTTCAGGGATTCATCCAGAGCGTTCGCACCCGTACAAATACCGATCTCGTCCCCACACACATCCCGCAGACGAGCCGTAAATTCTGCGTTCCCCTCCAGGCCGCCCCAGAAGGTCTCCGCCGACATGCCCATCATAATCTGTGATGGCTCACAGGTCATGGCATCTCGCATGGCATGAGGGATAGTGTGGCGAATGGCCTCAATAAAGGCCAGAAACATATTGTCGCTAGACAGATCAGGCTGTTCCACAAAAAACCGGCAGAAATGCCATGACACCCCGGGCGGGATAAGCTGCTGGCAGTCATATTCTACGCCGATGTTAGTAGATGGAATTATGACCGCAATACGCC
>NHHQ01000140.1 GCA_002170915.1 Rhodospirillaceae bacterium TMED167
CGGGATAAGTTTTTCACCATTATCGGGGCCGAGACGTCCGGACGGGGACAGGCCATTCCAGCGGATCTGGTCCGGGGCACCGATCTTGACTATTTGTCGGACAAACGGCTCGGCGATCTACTCCGGGCTGAACAAGCCGCAACAGCAGAGGTCCTTGCGGAAAATGGCTGCCCGGTCCGGACCCTGAGCATCCCCGGATTGGAAGAACACACGCTTGGCGCGCTAATGATGCACTTCATGTTGGAAACCATTCTGGCGGCTGATCTTTTGGATGTATCTCCCTTTGGCCAGCCGGCGGTGGAGCGTGGTAAAATCCTGGCGAGGACCTATTTGTCTGCGGGCATTAATATATGACCATCCGTCTTCTGCCGTCCACCACGGTCAACCGTATTGCGGCTGGCGAGGTGGTTGAACGGCCCGCGTCCGCCATTAAAGAGTTGGTGGAAAACAGCATTGATGCGCATGCCCGCCGCGTGGACATCGTTCTCCGGGATGGCGGCCGGACGTTTTTATCGGTGGCGGATGACGGTATTGGAATCACGCGGGAGGAGCTCTCTCTTGCGGTGGAACGCCATGCCACGTCCAAGCTGCCAAATGATAATCTTGAGACCATAGAGACCCTTGGGTTTCGGGGGGAGGCCTTGCCGTCTATTGGCTCGGTGAGCCGACTGACCCTCACCAGTCGTCAGAAACAGGCGGCCGAGGCGTGGACCCTCCGGATCGAAGGCGGGGCTAAATATGAGCCAGAGCCTGCGGCCCATGTGACCGGGACGACTGTTGAGGTGCGGGATCTCTTTTATGCCACGCCGGCGCGCCTGAAATTTCTGAAAACGGCCAGAACGGAACTCAATCATGTTCTGGATACGGTCCGGCGGCTTGCCATGGCGCATCCTGAAATCGCCTTTTCCTTGCGGGACGGGAAGCGTCAAGTGCTTAAATTATCGCACGCCCAGGGAGACATGATCGATGCCCGCCTGGACCGCCTGGACGCCATTATGGGCAATGATTTTGCCGCAAATGCCATCGCCATTGGAACAGATCGCGACGGACTTTGCCTGTCCGGGTTTGCCGGCCTGCCAACCCTCAATCGGGGGAACGCGTCCCACCAGTATCTTTTTGTGAATGGCCGGCCGGTCCGCGACAAGCTGCTCTATGGTGCCGTGCGGGGCGCGTATCGTGATTTCCTCGCCCATGACCGCCATCCGCTCCTCGCCCTATTCCTGGACGTCCCGCCGGAGGTCGTCGATGTCAATGTGCATCCGGCAAAGACGGAAGTCCGCTTCCGGGACCCGGGCCTGGTCCGAGGTTTGATTGTCAGCGCCCTTAAACACGCATTGGCGGCGGCGGGACATCGGGCGTCGACCACCGTGACCGATGCCGCTCTGGGTGCTCTCCGGCCAGAAACCGGGGGGATGTCCTTTGCGGCGCACTGTGCCACAACGATCCCTCGGGGTGTGGCAGAAGCTGCGTTCTCATTTCAGGCGCCCGTTGCCCAGACGGCGGCCCTGAACCAGCTCGACACTGCTCCGACGGCGCGGGTCGAACCCGAGCCGGTGACGGTAGAGGGCGACCCGGCTGAGAGCTTCCCCTTAGGTGTCGCCCGGGCCCAAGTCCACGAAACTTATATTGTGGCGCAAACGGAAGACGGCATTGTCATCGTTGATCAGCATGCCGCCCATGAACGTCTCGTCTACGAGGACATGAAGGCCGCCATGGAAGAGGATGGTATCAAACGCCAAGGCCTGTTGATTCCTGAGGTCGTGGAGCTTGAAGAAACCGCGGCACATCGAATCTCTGGCCGGGCCGCTGAGCTCTCGGAGCTGGGTTTGATGGTCGAGGCGTTTGGGCCTGGCGCCATTGTTGTGCGGGAGACCCCGGCGCTACTCGGGGAGACCGATATCCAGGGACTGATTAGGGATCTGGCAGACGATCTTGCAGAATATGACGAAGCCCTGGATCTCAAAAGTCGGCTTGCCGAGGTGGCATCCACAATGGCATGCCACGGCAGTATCCGTGCCGGCCGCCGACTGAACGGGACCGAAATGAACGCCTTATTGCGTCAGATGGAAGTGACACCGCATGCCGGCCAGTGCAATCATGGCCGTCCCACTTATGTCGCTCTTAAACTCGCCGATATTGAAAAGCTATTTGGCCGGCGCTAACGGCCCGCCTGTTTCCGGCGCGCGTGCCTGTCCCCGACGACATGTCCCGTCGTGCCGGTAATGATCCTTCTCAGGTTAGTAAAAAGCACATCCGCGCCGAGCCGTAGGTCCGCTGATCGGCAAGGATGTATGGCGCCGGTGCGCTAAAATTCTCGGTCTCACCGGTCTCGACAACGATGACGGCCTTCTCCGCCAACCACTCACCTTGCTGAAGTGAGGTGAGGGCGGTTGTTGCCAGGCCTTGGCCGTATGGCGGGTCAAGGAATGCCAGATGAGCGGGGGCAACGTCCTCCGACCGTGGTGGCAAATGGGCGGCGTCCAGTTTCAGGACGGTCCCCCGATCCGTGAGTGCGAGGGCGGTCAGGTTATCTTCTATACACCGTTTGGCGTCCCGCGCCCGGTCAATGAATGTACAGGCCGTCGCCCCCCGGGAGAGCGCTTCCAGACCGAGCGCACCTGATCCGGCGAACAGATCCATGACACGAGCGTCTTCAAGCTCGACCCCCATTCCATGGCGTAAAATATTAAACAGAGATTCTCGGGCTCGGTCAGAGGTTGGCCGTGTGTCCCGGCCAGCGGGTGCGGACAGCTTACGGCCCTTGCAGTCACCGCCGACGATGCGCACGAGACCGGTCCTTCGCGGGCTTGAGCCCCAGTTGCTCGCGGAGCGTCTTTTGTTTGATTTCCTCAATCTCACCTTTGGCCAAATGACCGAGCTGGAAGGGGCCATAAGAGACGCGGATAAGCCGTGAAACCGGCCAGCCCATATGTTCCATCACTGTCCGAACCTCGCGGTTCTTGCCTTCCGTCATAGATACCGAGAGCCAAGCATTAGCGCCTTGCTGACGCTCCAAGCTGGCTTTGATCGGCCCATATTTATTCCCGGCAATGGTCAAACCGTCTTCCAGAGGAGAGAGCGCGTCGGCTTGGATGCGGCCATGAACACGCACCCGATAGCGCCGCCGCCAGCCCGTTGCCGGCAGCTCTAATTTTCGCGCAAGCTCGCCATCGTTGGTCAGCAGTAAGAGTCCTTCTGAATTGAGGTCGAGTCGGCCAACAGAGATCAGCCGGGGGAGGGTGTCGGGCAACGACTGAAACACCGTCGGTCGGCCGTCAGTATCCTTGTGCGTGGTGAGAAGACCGGTGGGTTTATGGTAGCGCCACAGCCGGGATGGCTCCGCTTGTGGCAAGGGTTTGCCATCGACGGTTATATTGTTGGCGGCCGTTACGGTCACCGCCGGTGTTTTGAGAACCTCACCATCCATTGTGACGCGTCCGTCTGTGATCCAGCGTTCAGCTTCCCGACGGGAGCACAATCCTGCACGGGCCATGACTTTGGCGATGCGTTCCCCTTTCGGGTTGGGGGACTGACTAGTTTCGGGCGGCATCGATAAAAGCCGAAAAAATACGCATATCGTTTGGATCCACTTCGAACTCCGGGTGCCATTGGACGCCCAGACAGAACCGCTGACGCGGCGCTTCAATGCCTTCGATGACCCCGTCAGGTGCTGTGGCGTTAACCGTGATGGAGCCGGAGACCGCCGCCACAGCCTGATGGTGAGCGGAGTTCACCCGCATTTCTGTCACGCCGACAATGTCATGCAGGAGCGTGTTTTTTTCAATGACGATGGGGTGGCCCGGCTCATCCCGAGGGTTGGGTTGTTCATGGGCCAGCGCGTCGTTCACGTCATCGGGGATGTGCTGAATGAGGGTGCCGCCGAGGGCCACATTCAAAAGTTGCTCGCCGCCGCAGATGCCCAGGACCGGGATGTCTCTCTCCAGGGCCTTGCGGGTAATGCCAAGTTCGAATGCGGTCCGGTTTTCCTTTAGGATGACGGTGTCATGGGCGGTCCCCTCGCCATAGAGCGCGGGGGATACATCAAAGGCGCCGCCGGTTATGATGAGGCCGTCGACAAGCGCCGCATAATCGTCCACCAGGGCAGACTCATTGGGCAGAATGAGCGGCATTCCGCCTGCCTTTACGACCACGCCCGCATAATTTTCGCGCAGCGCATACCAGGGAAATTTTGAGTATCCCCCCGGATCTTCTGAATCCACGGTGATGGCGATAAGGGGTCTCTGTCCGGGAGCAGCCATGGCGGCACTGTAGAGCTCACCGAGTCCCGGTGCAACATGAAGGCGACTGCTTGACGGCTGGGCGGGCCACCTGCCACTGTCTTCGGCATGTCCAAAGAGGCAAAAAGTTATATGCAGGCGGCGCTGGAACAGGCGGAGAAAGCCGCTGCCGCTGGCGAGGTTCCGGTGGGTGCCGTCCTTGTCGAGAGTTTTTCCGGTGAGATTATTGCCGCTGCGGGGAACCGGGTTGAAGAGCTTCACGATCCGACCGCCCATGCAGAGATGCTTGTTCTCCGGGAGGGGGGACAGCGCCTCCGCGCACCCCGTTTGCCCGAATGTGATCTTTATGTCACCCTGGAACCCTGCGCCATGTGCGCTCAGGCTCTCTCTTTCGCGCGTCTCCGGCGGCTTTATTTTGGGGCGTTTGATCCCAAAGGCGGTGGCGTTGACCACGGCCCCAGGGTTTTCGCTCAGAACTCATGCCACCATGCGCCAGAGGTCTATGGGGGCCTTGAGGAAAAGGCCAGTGCGTCGCTGTTGCGGACGTTTTTCTCCCAGCGGCGATAAACTAATCGCCGGCGCCACGGCTATTCGCTCTCATTGAAAACGCTGCACCATACGGGGGACAGGTGTTACCAACTTCAATCGGAGATTTGGCCGGCGCATAATCACTGATAAATTTTTTGGTCTGGAGTGAGGGGTTATGCTAAAAGTCACGTCAGAATTAGACCGCAAAAGCTGGACTTGGTACGAGGGCGACTGGCGGGAGAGGAGTCCGGCTGTGCTGGCGCCAACTTGTTCGGCCGGCGAGATTAAACGACTGGCCTAGGATGGCGTGACACATTGGACAGCGAGGTAGAGTTGTATATCTGTCCCATGTATTACGCAGAAGACGGCTTCATCACGCTCGGGTCGGAGAGCACCCAGCCTTTTCTCTCAATATATGAGGCCCCATTGCCCAAGTCCTCCGGGTTTAAAGCCTGTTGCTCGAGCTTTCGGCGGCCGGCGAAAGATCAGGCGCCGACGGAAGCCAAGGCGTCCTGTCTGTATCCAAATGTTGTGCGCTCAGTTTCCGAGGCCCGGCAGTAGGGATTCGACACCTACGTGGTGCTAGATCCGTTAGGTTATGTCGCGGAATTTTCCTACACCAAACTCTTTTATACCAAGAATGATGTGATCCTTACACTTGTGCCCAACGGCACGTTTCTCAATGGCCCCACCCGTCAGGGGAATATTCAGCGGGTACGGGATGACGGTGCCGATGTTCAGGAACGGGTGATGGAATATGATGACCTGTCGGAGGCAGATAAAATGTTTGGAATAGGCAATTAATCAAAGGTAATGCCCTGTGTCAGGCTGGATGACCGGTCTTTGTAACCGGGGCCCCTGTACGCGCGGGCACGCGACCTGTATTTTAGATTTTCTGACCGCCATTAACGCTGGAGAGCCTGACATGTCCGCCGACAAAAACAAAAAAGCGCCACCCTGGTCGTTCAGCCACGTGGGCCTTTATGTAAAAGACCTTGATCGCATGGCAGCGTTTTACCTGCAGGCTTTCAGCATGGTGGAAACGGATGCCGGACCGGCGCGGGGTCACCATATCCGATTTCTGACCCGAGACGCGCGCGAACACCACCAAGTGGTTCTCGAGACTTCCCGCACTACAGACGAGACCACCATCCAGCAATTGTCTTTCCGGTTTGACTGTTTGGACGACCTCCGCGCTATGAAAGCGAGGATCGAAAATCTGCCGGCGGATATCCTGAGTGAGGGCATGCTGCCATATGGGGTGAATCATGGGAATGCCTGGTCCCTCTACTGTCATGATCCGGAGGGCAACCGGATAGAAATGTTTTTGGACTCGCCTTTTTATGTGCGCCAGCCCTGTATCGATAAGCTGGACCTCTCCTTGACCGACGCGCAAATTCTCCAGGCCACAAAGGACGCTTTTGGCGATGATGTGGCGACCCAGTCCCGGCAGGATTGGTCGAATAAACTGGCTGACATATTGGCGGATGACCTGGTGGATCATCATGCAAAATAAGGCCCTCATGATCCGGGCCTGTACGGTGACCGATAAAATTTTTCTGATTGATACCTGGAAGTTGGTCACCTGGCCATTTCATTTTACGAAAAACACGGCTTTCGAGCGACCGGAACCGCCGAGACAGGCGGATCTCTCCGTTGTGCTGGCAGATGACAGCTGGTCTGCCCTTGCGCAGGTGAACAGGAAGTTTTGAAGAGAGGCCTGCAACCCGGTCATTCCCGTGATACACTGTCGGTTACGGGGCTTATATGCCACTAGGGAGGGAAAAAATGCCAAAAATTTTCAATAAGGACACCATTGACGCTGAGACGATCGGTGATGGCGCCCTGCGCCGCGTGTTGCTGGACGACACGATTACAAGCAACGACAACATACGCCTGGATCATTGGGATTTGGGATCAGGATCCGTCATATCACTTTCCGTTGCGGCGGGCGACATCATCTGGCTTCAGGTGTTGGATGGGACGGTCCNGCTTTCCGGATCGGAAGGCACGNACACACTCGGCAACCAGCANCTNACATTCTTGCCCGCNGGTTTTGAGGGCCGGCTGGAGGGTGANGCGGGCGCTCAAATTCTTCATGCNCGCGTNCCGGACGCTATCCGATTTGATCCCGCGTTCGCGGACAACCCGCCAGGCTTCCGAATTGTCGATTGGTCGAAAGAACCGGTGCTGGACTCCACCCATGACGCCCGTCAACGTATTTACTTTGTGACGCCGCAATTATTTGCCACCAAGGCGATCTCAGGGGAGATGATCATTTATCCGCCGAACACCATTGCCTCCAACCACTATCATGAGGATGCGGAACATTTTCAGTACGTGATTTCGGGCGAGGGTGTCGTGTACACCAACGAGGAGCCGCACCGGCTTCGACCAGGGGACATTATTTACAATTACGAGCGCGAGCGTCACTATTTTGAATGCGATGGGATGGAGAATTTTGTGTTTGTTGAGTTCTTCGTGCCAGGTGAATTCAAGACCATTTGGGTGGATGATGCGCCCGTTTGCACCTGGGAGCCCACAGGCAAAAACATCCAAGGCGGTGTGCCATCCCGGGAAATTGGCACCCATTCCTCACAGCCGATGGAAACCCCTGCAGATGTGTAGGATGTTTCCACTGGTGGCATTCGGATCCAGAGTGGTCTCCGCTTTGCTGTAGGGTCGAGGGACCGGGGTAAAAGTGACCTTAGGCCCCATCCACGGTGGCGGTGACGTCGATTTCCACAAGTGCGCCGTCGACGAGGAGAGCTTCCACACCAACGCAGGTGCTAGAGGCGGAGCCACTGTTGCCGTAAAAATCCATCATCGCTTGCGTGATAAGGGGCCGGTGTTCCAGTTTCAGTCCGACGATGAAGACGCGTTGCCGCACCACATTGGCCGGAGTCGCACCGGCCAGGGCAAGCGATTTGCGGATGGTCTCATAGATGTAGGCCATCTGTGCCGCTAAATCTCCATCGCCCACCAGGTCGCCGTCCTTGGTCGACGCCACAAGTCCTGAGAGATGGATCATTTTACCCCCCTCGCTGGTCACCAAATTGGTGAAATGGGGTTTGTTGTGCAGAAATTCAGGGCGAATTCGGTCAATCTTAACGGGATTTTCCATTAAAAGGTCCTTTTAGAGAAAATTTAAGGGGGTGCTGCATCAGAATGTGAAAAATTCCGCTCCTCGGTTGTCCGATATTTATCCCCCAAACCGGGGTTCGGGGACGCCCCGTATACCGAGACCGGTTACCTTAAATAGGGAGCCAGCCCCGAATTGGGGGTGATCTTCTGTTACGAACGCATCATGCGCCTCTGCGCCGGGATGGTCTATCCGAGCCATTGAAGTGACATAAATTTCATCTAGATCGGTCCCGCCGAACATCACGGAAGTGATGTTCTTGACCGGCATGCCGATGCGGCGTTCCTCTTCGCCGTCCGGTGTGCGGCGAACGAGTTCGCCCGTGCGGAGTTCGGCCGTCCATACACAGCCGTCCGCATCCACCGTGGAGCCGTCACAGATGCCATTCCGGCCCTGGGTCGAGGCAAAGTCACGCTGGTTCGAGAGAGTACCTGTTTCGATGTCATAATCATAGGCCCACATGACGTCTTGGAAGGTATCGGTGATGTAGAAAGTCTTATCGTCCGGTGACCAGCTTGGCCCGTTGGTGCAGATGATGCCGCCGCCAATTTGATGGGTGCTGAGATCCGGGTCCAAGCGCCAGATACCGCAGATTGCGAGTTCTTCCAAATCATCCATGCCACCGGCAATAAAGCGCCCGCGCCGGTCCACCTTGCCATCGTTGAGGCGCGTGCGGGGCTGTTTCTCCTCGATGGGGGTGATGAGGTCCAGTGTGTCGCCGTCAAAATCATAAAAATAAAAGCCGTCGTCCAGCGCCAGAACCAGCCCACCGTTTTTCCGGATTGCTAAGGCCCCGATGTCGTGGTTCGCAATGGCCCGGGTATCGATCTTGCCCGACCGGGGATCAAGCCGGAAAATATTATCTTTTCCTTTCCGCTGGCCTGTGCCGTCCACCCACCAAAAGATGCCCGTTTCCACATCCCAAACGGGGCTTTCGCCGAGATAGGTCTCACATTCTACAATTTGTTCTATGCGATAGGACATGATGCCTCGGAGCTTGGATCAAAAAAAACGCAGGGCCCGGGGGCCGTTGCGTGCCGGTTGATGTGATGTCGATGTGGTTATTTCAGGCTCACATAACATCAGCCGTTGGGCATATTTTGGCTGGTTTATAGGATGAAGGCGTTTCGTAATATCACAGGCAATAAATACTGGTAAATACATGGTGGCTCAACCCCAAGACATGGTTTAAGCCGCACCCAAATCTTCCCCCTTCAGGACACGGTCAATCAATGTTTTGGTCTCCTCAATACCGTAAAGGGCAATGAAAGAGCCCATGCGGGGACCGGTCGACTGCCCGAGCAAGGTTTCATAGAGAGCCTTGAACCAGCTCTTTAGATCATCAAAGTTGTGGTTTTTGCCAACCGCATAGACCTGGGTTTGGATATCTTCCGCGACCGCGTCCGGCGGCAGCGCTGTCAGAGACGTTGCCAAATCTTCTAGCGCGGCCCGTTCCATATCTGTGGGGGCTCTATATTCTTTGTGCGGTTTCACAAAATCCCGGAAATACTCCACTGCATATTCCGTGAGTCGGTCCAAAGTCGGCGCATTCTCCGGTGTCGCATCGGGCCTGTAACGCGCGATGAAGTGCCAGAGGACAGCTTTATCTTCCGTGTTACACACACCAGCCAGGTTCAGTAAAATATTGTAAGAGAGATGGGCATCTTCCGCCGGTGGCTGGCCGCTATGGATGTGCCAGGCTGGATTCGCAAGCTGGGTTTTCTCGTCCTGCTCCGGATACTTGGACACATGACTAAGATATTCGTCTACATTCTTTGGGATAATATCAAAAAACAGTCGTTTAGCCTGCGCGGGCTTCTGGTACATAAACTGGCTCAGGCTTTCCGGCGGGGCATATTTGAGCCATTCCTCCATGGACAGCCCATTGCCGCGGGATTTGGAAATCTTCTCGCCGTTTTCGTCCAGGAAGAGTTCGTAGGTAAAGCCCGCCGGCGGGGTGCCACCCAAAAGGCGGGTGATGGCGCCAGACAACTTGACAGAATCGATCAAGTCCTTGCCCGACATTTCATAGTCTACATCAAGGGCCCGCCAGCGCATGGCCCAATCTGCTTTCCATTGCAATTTACAATGCCCGCCGGTGACGGGTACTTCCGTGTGGGCACCCTCTTCCTCCTCATAGACGATGGTGCCGGCTTCTTCGTTTCGCTCGATCACCGGCACTTGCAGGACGATGCCCGTCTTCGGACAGACAGGCAAGAAGGGTGAGTAGGTCTTACGCCGTTCCTCGCCGAGGGTGGGCAGGATTACATTGATGATTTTTTCATAGTTGCGCAGAATGCTTAACAGGGTCTCGTCGAATTCGCCGGCTTTATAGGCGATGGTCGACGACTTGAATTCATAATCAAAACCGAAGTCATCCAGGAAGGCTTGCAGACGCGCATTATTGTGCTGGCCGAAGCTTTCGTGGGTGCCAAAAGGGTCGGGAATGGCGGTCAGCGGTTTACCAAGATGGGCCGTCACCATCTTCTGTTCCGGGATGTTGTCTGGCACTTTGCGGAGACCATCCATGTCATCGGAGAAGGCAAATAGGCGCGTCGGGATGTCGGATAATTGCGCAAAGGCGTGCCGCACCATGGTGGTTCGCGCGACCTCGCCAAATGTACCGATATGAGGCAATCCCGACGGGCCATACCCCGTTTCAAACAGAACATAGCCCTTTTCCGGCGCGTGACCGCGGAGTCGCTTCAGCAGTTGTCGCGCTTCGGCGAAGGGCCAGGCCTTGGAGTCTTGAGCCATATTTTTCAGATCGGACACGGAGGATGATTCCCTTTCCTATGCGATGGAGGGCGGACCCTAAGTGGCCGCTTCCCCGCCGTCAACACCGGTTTCATGCCGCGTATTGGTCTCTCTGTCCCGGCGCATTAGGATGCATCGATGGACGCACCCGCCCCCCTTGGGGAACCACCTATTCGGCTTCCCAATGCGCCGCTGCTTGCGGCCGATCACCGGCACGTGGTCTGGCTGACGCCGGATGGCGCGTTGACCGAAATGGACCACCGCTTAGCGGTCGGGCGGATACAAAAGACGCCCCCCATCGTGTGCCATACCAAATCCGTCGCTGCCCGCCTGAAGTGTCCGGTTTTCCCCGCATTTGACGTGCTTGAACTGTTCGCCTTTGTCCGGCCGGCACAGTTTTGTCTGCCCACAGTGGCCGGCCTCGCCGCTGCGTTAGACATTGTGGTGCCGGACAAGCTCGAAGAATCACCGGCGGCCCTGCTGTCCATTGCTGCCGGGCTCTTGGGTGAACTCGCCCATGCGGACCGGAGTGCTAGGCCCATCGCCTGGGCCATGGCGGAAGCTGGTTGGTCCTGGGGCATCTCCGTCCTGGCGGCGCTGGATCAGGGGCGGAAACCGGCGCGGGCGGGACATCCTCTGGATGGACTCCGGGTTTGGAACCGGCTCAAAGAGTGGGAAGACGCCGCGCCACCGCCGTCTCCGGGGAATGAGCCTGTCACCAGCACGGAAATTCTGGAACGGCTGGACCGGTTGCTCGGGAGCGAGGCTGAGGACCGTCCCGAGCAAGCCACCTATGCCACCGATACCGGGCTCGCATTTCTGCCGAAAGAGCATCCGGAGCGCCCTCAGGCCATCATTGCGGAAGCGGGCACCGGTGTGGGGAAAACGCTTGGTTACATCGCGCCAGCCAGTGTCTGGGCGGAAAAGAACGAGGCACCCGTCTGGATTTCCACCTTCACGCGGAACCTGCAACGACAATTGGACGGGGAACTGGACAAACTCTATCCCGATCCCGCAACGAAGGCGCTGCGGGCGGTCATCCGGAAAGGACGTGAAAACTACATGTGCCTTCTCAATTTTGAGGATGCGATCGCCCAAAGCCAGGGCCCGGACCGGATCACCCTTGGCCTGACGGCGCGATGGATCACGGCGACCCGGGATGGTGACATGGTTGGTGGCGACTTCCCGGCCTGGTTGGGTGATTTGCTTGGCCGGCGGCGCACTATCGATCTTACGGACACACGGGGGGAATGTATTTATGCCGCGTGCCAACATTATGGCCGTTGTTTTATCGAAAAATCAGTCCGCCGGGCCCGCCGGGCCCGTCTCGTGGTGGCTAATCATGCTGTGGTCATGTTGCAGTTGGCTCTGGGGGGAGAGGGTGAGGGGCCCACACGATATGTGTTTGATGAAGGCCATCACCTTTTTGATGCCGCGGACAGTGCATTTTCCGCGCATTTGACCGGTGGCGAAACGGCGGAGCTTCGCCGCTGGATACTCGGTGCAGAGGGCGGGCGCACGTCCCGGGCACGGGGTCTGAAAGCGCGGATGGAGGATATTTTGGGCGATGACGATACGTCGCGGGAACATCTTGACGACATTCTCAGCCAGGCCCGCCGCCTTCCCAATCAAAGTTGGCTGCAGCGGCTCTCCGATGGCATGCCGCACGGGGCAGCGGAACAATTTCTCTATCTCGTCCGCCAGCAAGTTTATGCCCGGGATCCTAATGCGAACACGCCTTTTGGACTGGAGACGGAGGCAGCACCGCCGTTGCCGGAAATCCTGGCTCACGCGTCGGCGCTCAGGGATAGTTTGGGCGACCTCCTCCAGCCGGCTCAAAGGCTTATGGCGGGTCTCTTGGCGCGCCTGGAGGACGAGGCGGAAGATCTGGACACGTCGACCCGTCAGCGTATTGAAGCCCTGGCTCGTAGCCTGGAGCGTCGGTGCGTTCTGCAAGTCACGGCCTGGCGCGGCATGCTGGACGCGCTCGCTACGGAGACACCTGAGGAATTTGTTGATTTTTTCGAAGTTGAACGGATCAGTGGACGGGATTTCGATGTTGGCATGCACCGCCATTGGCGGGATCCGATGAAACCCTTTGCCGGGTACATGGTGCGAACGGCTCAGGGGGTCGCGGTGACGTCAGCGACGTTACGCGACGGCACCGGGAACGATGACCTGGATTGGCAGGCTGCGGATCTCCGCACTGGGTTCCGCCATTTCCCAGGTGGCGGAGAGCGCTCCCGCTTGCCGTCTCCCTTCGACTATGAGCAGCAAACCCGGATTCTTGTTGTTAGCGACATTAATAAGAACGACATCGGGCAGCTTGCTTCAGCCTACCGGGAGTTAATGTTGGCGTCCGGCGGCGGTGCGCTTGGTCTGTTTACCTCCATTGCACGGCTCAAAGGGGTCTATGAACGGCTGGCGGCGGATGATCGGTTTGATCATCTCCATCTGCTGGCGCAGCACATGGATCCATTAGATACGGGCACCCTAGTGGATATTTTCCGTGCTGAAATCAATTCTTGTCTGTTGGGCACTGATGCCGTGCGGGACGGGGTGGATGTTCCCGGCCGATCTTTGCGGCTGATGATTTATGACCGGGTGCCGTGGCCACGACCGACAATTCTCCACAAAGCACGGAAGACGCTCTATTCACAGGAAATGGACGGCGGCAACTTCGACGATCTTATCACCCGGCTTCGCTTAAAGCAGGCCTATGGTCGGCTCGTGCGGCGTGCCGATGACAAGGGCGTTTTCGTGATGCTGGATAAGGCCATGCCCTCTCGGATGAAGGGCGCTTTCCCCGACGGTATGGATGTTCATCGCGTCGGATTGGCTGAGGCGGTTCGATTTACGCGGGAATTTCTGGAAGCGGGTTAGTTTTTCTTTTATACATCTCAGAAGGAACGTGCTTTTACAGGAAATAGAACGAAGTTGACCACGAAAATTTGCCTGATCCGTCCGTCAATTGTGGTGCCAGCCCACAATATCACGACTATTTTCACTCCGCCCTTGGGACTGGCGTATGTGGCAGGTGCTCTGCGTGAGGTCGGATTTGAGGTCCAGTTTATTGATGCCGTGGGGGACTCTTTGGATACCCGGCATCCAACTGACTATGATTGTTATCTCTATGGCTTGTCTCCAGAACAGACCATCAAAAAAATAGATCCGGATACCAATATTATCGGCGTTGGGTTTGGTTTTTCTTTCGAATGGCCGACATGCCGGGATCTGGTGAATGATATCCGGAAAAAATTTCCAGACGCGCTTTTGCTGGGGGGCGGTGAGCATGTCACCGCAATGCCCGAGCAGACGATGCGTGATTCGGCCCTTGATATCGGCCTGCTGGGAGAAGGTGAGGAAACCGCTGTTGAGGTCGCCCAGGCATATGCTGATGGGACGCTCGAGCTCACCAAGATTTTGGGAATTACATACGTCTCCCCGTCAGGTGAAGTAATGCAAAATGACCGGCGTCCCCGTGTACGGGACCTTGATGACATTGCTTGGCCCGCATGGGATTTAATTCCGATCGAAAATTATCTTGAACGAGGGTATGGGTTCGGTGTGAACCGGGGCCGCTCGATGCCCATAATGGGCAGTCGAGGATGTCCTTATCAATGTACCTTCTGCTCTAATCCATCCATGTGGACAACTCGGTGGATTCCTCGGGATCCTGATTTGCTCCTGGATGAAATGCAGTTCTATCAGGAAAAATACGGCGCTGAGAATTTCGATTTCTATGATCTCACTGCGATCGTCAAAAAGTCGTGGATACTAGATTTTTGCCGGAAGATTGAGGAGCGTAGGATGAACTTTACTTGGCAGCTCCCTAGCGGCACTCGAACGGAAGCAATCGATGGTGAAGTTGCATCACTTCTGTACCGATCGGGCTGCCGTAACATGTCCTATTCCCCTGAGAGCGGCTCGCCGGCAGTGCTCAAACGTATTAAAAAGAAAATTCACCCCGATTCCGTGATCGATTCCATTTCCGAAGCGACCAAGAACGGGATGAATATTAAGTGCAATATCATTTTTGGTTTCCCCGGTGAGACCTTTAAGGAAGTATGTGAGTCTTACTGGTTTATTGCGCGTATGGCGCTGGCCGGTGCATTTGATGTCAGCGTCTGGGCATTTTCGCCGTATCCAGGATCGGAGTTGTTTGCTGAAATCGCGGGTAAACGAGGCTTCAAAATGGATGATGACTATTACAACAGTCTCCGGTCCTATGCCGACTCCTCGTCTACCGTTTCCTATAGTGAACATATTTCAAATCAAAAACTAAAACGTTTGAGAACTATTGGCGTGGGCATATTTTATATCACAAGTTGGCTCCGTTTCCCCATCCGCCCGTTTCTGATTATCTGGAATTTAGCGATTGGCCGCCAGGAGTCCCGCGCTGAAATGGCTCTCTATAATGTGTTCCGGCGAAATACGCTTAAATCACAAAACCCGGTCTCGGGCTAATAGGGATGATTGGCCGGCTTGTCCCAAGATCGGATGATTTTCCATTTTTTCCCGTCGCGTTTTAAAAGGTGTGATTGCCGAGGGTCAGGCTGTAAATCTAACGCTGTTCGGACATTTTGGGTAACTGAGTGCAGGAGAATAAAGTCGCTTTCTGTCACCCCGGTAACGTATCTTTTGATGTTCTTTACTGTAGTGTTGTGTAGTGCTGCAAGCCAGCCCGCACCGAATTTATTAAGATGGTAGCGGGTGATGACGCCAGCCTCACCCGTGCCGGTAGGATCAATGATGAACATCCTGGCTGCCTCTGGAATGCTGCCTTTAAGGCTCTTTGCCACTGCCGTAAAGTGAGGTTTTGGTGGTTCCAGATCAAATCTGAGTTTTGGCGCAAATGCTAGAGGGAGAATCAAAGCCAGTATGATGGCTCCCAATCTAAACTTGGGCGCAACCCGGATTTCGCCCTTCTTGTGTACCCAGAAAAAAACAGCCGCAGTCACGATGAAGATCACGCCCAACATGCCGACATGGGTATTATAACGCCAGAACGATACAACATTCAGAGCTCTCGCCAGGTCAAAATGTCCAACATAGATGAGGAGAAGGAAGGCGTTGTAGCCGAGAAATCCGAGGGCACATAGAAGTGCTATCCGGCTCAACTTTGGAACCGGATCGGAAAAAGCTCTGACCGAAAAAAAAACCGCGATTGCCATTGATCCGAAGAATGCGATTTTTTTCCAGGCGACGACCATCATTTGCTTCAAGATGAGCGGAATCTCCGCAACATGCCACTGTGCAAAGGGCTGTAGGCTGGATTCGGCACCAACGACCTCTGCCAGTTCGCTGCTAACATGAAATCGCCAGGCTAGGTAGACGATCAAGGCCGGCATAACAATGAAAGGCAGTTGTTTCAGGTAATTGGCCAACCTTGTTTTCCCGTCGAGGAAAGCCAACATGCCAATCGAGATGATTAAAATGACGAATAAAACGACATTGGTCTGTCGTAAATTTATGAGCAAACTAAAAAGTAATGCCAATTGCCAGGCACCTGACCAGGATGATCCTCTGCCCCGGCCGGCGAGGGCTTCTAAATAATGGTAGCCAGTGAGCAACACGACACCGACGGTAACGGCCGTACTCACGTCCGAATAAGCCGTCAGAATAATTTTTTGTATAAATGTGGGATTAAAAAGAGTAGCGCAGAGTATGGCTGCGGCAGCAAAGCCCCAGGTGATCTCAGGGCGCACCGGCCGACCGGCCATTTGATAGGCACTCCGAAGTACGTAGCTCGTCATGGTTAACAACAGAAGCAGGTTTAACGCCGCCCCCATATTGCTGATGGGGCCGCCAGCTATTCGGCCACTGAGATAGGACAGGAACGGCCATCCATAGGGGTAGGCCGATAACATTTGAGGGCCATCATATGGTTTTTCTGCATTTGGGAAACCGTCAAATGCGAGCAAGTATTTGGGAGCCGGAAGCCAGTGTGAAAACTCGTCCCATTGGGACGGGTCCATGGCTCCCGCAATCCAGAACAGCGGGATGGCGAGAATAATAACTTTCCACCAGCCCGGTACAAACAGATCCTGGCCTCGTTTAACGACCAGGTAAATGCCCAAGAGAGCGGCGAATGCAGCAATAATAAAAATAACAAAAAAGGGTCCTCGGATGAGAACACCTACCAACGTAAAAACCGCGGATATAACCGCCCAACCATAAAATATGTTGGCTTCTGTTAGGCGATCCTTGGGCGTCACCAAAGTTCCAACGGACGCGAGCCCAATCCAAAGGACAATCCCAATAAGCAGCGGCACAATCTGGCCGGGGCTCACGAAGATTAATTCTAGATACATGTTCATAACGATCAATCGAATTCCTATGTTCAAAAGTTAGTAAGTGTTTAGAGAACAAGAGAAAAGGGCCGCATCCAGGATGCGGCCCTCCTCTGATTTCGGTTTAGGGATGCTACATCATGCCGCCCATGCCGCCCATGCCGCCCATGTCAGGTGGCATAGCCGGGGCAGCAGGTTTATC
>NHHQ01000141.1 GCA_002170915.1 Rhodospirillaceae bacterium TMED167
CCAGCCGTTCCACGCCGGGTCCGCAGGCGGTAAGCTTGTCCTCGGCGCCGCAATCCGGACAGTCCTGGGGCATTTTGGCTGCGTAGCCGCACTGATGACATTGTAGGCGCCCCAGCAGCCGGTGTTCCACAAGCCAGGTGGAACATTGCGGGCATTGCAGACGAAACCCGCAGGCGCGGCATAAAGTTAGGGGCGCATAGCCTCGGCGATTTAGGAATAGCAGTGCCTGTTCACCGCGGAAAAATGTCTCCTTAAGCGTGTTGACCAAATCTGGCGACAGCCACTTTCCTCGTTCCGGGCCGGCGACTCTCATATCCACCCGCAGGATGTCTGGGAGTGCCGCGCCCCCGTGCCGGGCCGGCAGATTAAAGTGTTCGTAGCGGCCCTTGGCTACGTTTTGCAGCGTTTCCAAAGATGGTGTGGCGGACACCAGGGTCACGGGAATGGAGCCGAGGCTGGCCCGCACCACGCCCATGTCCCGGGCATTATAAACCACGCCCTCTTCTTGTTTGAAGGAACNGTCATGCTCCTCGTCAATNACGATCACACCGAGATCCGGATAGGGCAGGAACAANGCNGAGCGCGCGCCNACAATCACTTTGGCCTCGCCGNTCGCCACGGCGCGCCAAGTGGTTCGGCGCTGTACACCGGTCAGATCCGAATGCCACAAGGCGGGCGCACAGCCGAAACGCTCTCGGAACCGTTCCAGCCATTGGGCGCTGAGGGCAATCTCCGGCAGCAAGACGAGCGCTTGTTTGTCATGTTCGAGCGCCTCCGAGATCGCCTCCAGATACACCTCGGTCTTGCCTGATCCTGGCACACCCTCGAGAACGGATGGCTGGAAGGCGCCATCCAATACATGCTGACGCATGGCTGTTGCAGCGGCGGCTTGTTCGGCTGACAAGGTTGGTCC
Source organism: Rhodospirillaceae bacterium TMED167 (assembly GCA_002170915.1). The sequence continues at coordinate 914 of NHHQ01000141.1, forward strand.
AGGTGCCTGCCAGTCAGGATTGGCAAAATGCGGCGCTGGCGGCAGCGCCAGTTTGATTAGCATATTGGCCTCGACCAGGCCCTTGATGACCGACGGACCGGTGCCAGCTTCCCGAGCCAATTCCGGACCCGGCCGGGGCGGACCGCCCTTCAATACCCCAAGCACCCGCTCGCGCGCTGCAGTTGTCCGGCAGGCGGGCGGTTTGGTGTTGAGGGCATAGGCGATAAGGGGTTTCGGGGGCTCTAGGGCGGCGGGCACACTCATCACCATGCGCAGGACAGGGCCAGGAGATGCCATGTTGTAGGCCGCCACCCAGTCCACAAAATCGCGGGAGACTCGTGGCAGGGGCGGCACATCGAGTTTGGCTGAAATAAATTTTAATTTTCCGGGCGCAACGTCTCCCGGCTCTCTATCCCAAACCACGCCGTTGACCTGACGCTGTCCCAGAGGCACGGAGACAATATCCCCAGGCCCGAGGTCGAGCATCTCGGGAACTCCATAGGTGTAGCCGTTGCCAAGCGGCAGCGGCAGTAAAACGGTCACGGTATGAGAGGCAGTCGTCATGAGGGCACTTTAAAGGGAAGCCCCTCGGATTCAATGACGGCAATGGCACGGACGGGCGTGGGCTACCCCATTTCCGGAAAAAGATGCTTAAGGCCGTCGGCGGACGCGTCGCAAACGCCGCGTTCCGTGATAAGCCCGGTGATGAGACGGCGCGGGGTAACATCGAAGGCATAGTTGGCGGCGGTGCTGGTGTCTGGGGTCAGTTGCACGTCGCTAAGCGTGCCATTCTTCCCACGGCCGGACACCATAGTGACTTCCGCCGCATCCCGCTGTTCGATGGGAATGTCTCGCACGCCGTCTTCTATGGTCCAGTCGATGGTGGGCGACGGCAGCCCGACATAGAAGGGCACGCCATTGTCGTGGGCGGCCAGTGCCTTGAGATAGGTTCCGATCTTGTTACACACATCGCCCGTGTATGTGGTGCGGTCCGTGCCGGTGATGCAGAGGTCGACCATACCATGCTGCATCAGGTGGCCGCCCGCATTATCAACGATAACTGTGTGATCGACGCCGTGCTGGCCCAACTCCCAGGCCGTTAAGCTGGCGCCTTGGTTGCGGGGACGGGTTTCGTCCACCCAGACATGGACCTGAATTCCGGCATCAAAGGCTTTGTAGATGGGGGCGAGGGCTGTGCCCCAGTCCACAGTGGCAAGCCAGCCGGCGTTGCAATGGGTCAGCACGTTCACCGTTTCGGCCCGGTCTTTCCTATTCCACGCTTCCTCGATGATGGCCTTTCCGTGCTCGCCGATGCTGGCGCAGATTGCGACATCCTTGTTGCTGATCTCCGCGGCGCGACGGTAGGCCGCCGTGATGCGCTGATTTGGTGGCAGTGCGTTCAGCACGCGTGTCATGTCATCTAGCGCCCAGCGCAGATTAACCGCCGTGGGGCGGGTGTTGAAGAGATGATCATAGGCCTTGGCGAGATGGGTGTCGGACGGGTCCGTCCGCATGGCAAGTGCCACGCCGTAAGCGGCCGTCGCACCGATCAGCGGCGCGCCCCGTACCCACATATCCTTTATNGCAACCCCNGCCTCTTCCATGGTCGTGAGGCGGACGGTGATGAATTCATGAGGCAGNTTGGTCTGATCGATNATCTCCANNTCTCCAATGCCGGCTCTNGNGTCCGCTGCCAGCCAGATCGTCCGATGNGGGGTGCCNTTAACCTTCATCNCCAGCTGTNCTTATCCGAGGACCCGTCCCGCAACAGCCGAGAGTTTTTCGGCCATGACGGGATCCCGGGCATCGGGTGCCGTGATGAGGGCATTTTCGAGAGCTTCGTGGCATCCCTGGTAGCAGGGCTCGTTGCGGTCCGAGAGCCGGGGGGCGACGTCCTTGACGAGCGCGCGTCCATTATCTGCATTGCCCAGAAGCACCTTGATGATGGCATCGACGGTCACGTGATCATGGTCCGGATGCCAACAGTCATAGTCAGTGACCATGGCAACGGTGGCGTAGCACATCTCTGCCTCCCGGGCGAGTTTGGCTTCGGGCATGTTGGTCATGCCGATCACGTCGCAGCCCCAGTCCCGGTAAAGGTTGCTCTCCGCCAGGGTCGAAAATTGTGGGCCTTCCATGGCCAGGTAGGTGCCGCCCCGGACAGTCTTGATGCCGAGCGCCGTGCAGCCCGCTTCCAGTGCGTCTCCCAGCCGGCTGCAGACCGGATGCCCGAACCCCACATGGGCCACGAGGCCGGTGCCGAAGAAACTTTTGACGCGTGCAAAGGTGCGGTCGATGAATTGATCCACAATGACAAACGTGCCGGGGTCGAGATCTTCCTTAAACGAACCGCATGCGGAGAGGGACAAAATTTCCGTGACGCCGGCCCGCTTAAGCGCATCAATGTTAGCGCGGTAGTTGAGCTCACTGGGCGGAATTTTGTGACCGCGGCCATGGCGGGGCAGGAAAACCAGCCGAAGCCCGTCCAACTCGCCAAACAGCAATTCATCAGAGGTCTCGCCGAAGGGACTGTCCACCCGTTCCCAGCGCGTGTTGGTGAGGCCGTCGATATCGTAGAGACCGCTGCCNCCAATGATGCCAATAACCGGTNATNNCATNNCGNTTCCGCCNNTTGCCNGNCGTTCTATTCAGACGNGATGATGGCCTTTTCAATGATGATCGGATCGTTGGGCANGTCAGAGTAGGGCCCCTTTGTGNCGGTCTCTACCCGCGCCATGCGGCCAACGATATTCATGCCATCAATCACACGTCCGAACGCGGTATACCCCCAACCCTGTTGNGTCTTGGCGGTATGGTCGAGAAATCTGTTNTAGATNACGTTNACAAAAAATTGGGCGNTNGCNGAATGGGGNTCNNCTGTNCGNGCCATNGCAATGGTNCCNCGTTCGTTTTTGAGGCCNGTATCAGCTTCATTGGTGATGGGCCCCCGAGTGTCCTTCTTTTGCAGGCTTGGCAAGAAACCACCACCCTGAACCATGAACTTGGCGATCACCCGATGAAAGATGGTGCCATCATAGTGACCGTCTTTCACATATTGTAGAAAATTGGCGACAGTCTTGGGGGCCTTCTCTGGTTCGAGTTGAACCGAAAAATCTCCCATGTTAGTTTTAAAAGTGACGATTGGTTTTCCGGCAGCCATAGTAGTTCCTGTTGTTGCGAGAATAATAGCAATGGCTAATATCGCTCCAAGCACACGCATCATATGGGTCTCCTGGTGTTATGTCTGGACTTAGTATGTCCCAAATATATTCCAAATGAAGGTGAACGTTTAGAGGATAAAACCTAACTAAACGCCCACTGAAGGCAAGTTAAATTGCGATCTGATAATGTCTAATGCACATCTGACCATATTCGACGTTTTAATGCGTAGAGGAGAGAAGTGAAAACGATCAGGAAGAGAATGATCTTGATGCCTAAGCGCTTGCGATCTTCCATTTCCGGTTCTGCTGCCCAAGCGAGAAATGCTGAAACGTCGACAGCCATCTGCTGCGCAGTTGCCTTGGTTCCATCGACGTATTCAACCGCATCATCGCTTAGTGGATTCGGCATGGCTATTTGTTTGCCAGCATAAAAAGCGTTGTAATACATTCCCTCGTTCATTTTATACCCTGCGGGCGGTTCGTTGTAACCCGTTAGAACAGCTGGAATATAGTCGACGCCCTTCGGATGTGCTTTTGTTGTTAGGGAGAGGTCAGGCGGAAGAGCACCATTATTTGCAGCGCGCGCTGCAGCATCATTTGTGAATGGCATTTTAATCTTATCGAATGGCTTTCCAGGGCGAACGATTAACTCGCCATCTTCATGTGTTTCACCGTCTTCATTTGGCCCAGCTGGGACTTCGGCGTTTGAAGCAAACTTCTTAACCTCATCCGCAGAGTATCCAATTTGTTCCAGATGGCGATAATATATCTGCTTTATTGAGTGGCATCCGGAGCAGACCTCGTTATAAACCTGCCATCCTCTTTTCAACTGTGGTCGATCGAAACCACCGAAGGGGCCTTGGAATGACCAGTCAAGTTTAGGCGGCGGGGTAGCCCCGCCGGCGGCTTGCACTGTGCTGCAATAAGAGGCTAGAAGCAGGACGGTGCCTAACCCCGTAATCATGGCTTTCATATTCATTCTGCTGGAACCCGTATTTCTGTGCGTTTGCTCAGTACTGATGCGTTAATGCTCTCAGGTAAGTCCCTTGTTTTTTCCCATTTTGAGACGAACGGAACCAAAATCAACAAGTGGAAAAAATACCAAAAAGTAGCGATTCTACCAATTATTAGCATTGTTCCTTCCGCCGGTTTGGCTCCGACCCAACCAAGGACCAGACAATCGGCAAGAAAAATCCAAAACAATTGTCGATAGATTGGTCGAAATCTGGCGCTGCGTACTTTTGATCGATCCAGCCAAGGCAGGAGGCACAAAACTAAAATGGATGCGAACATTAAGATCACACCTGAAGTTTTTGCATCGATAATGACCGGCAAGATACCAAAAATATCGATGAAGTTATCCGGAACCGCTCGCAGAATTGCATAATATGGTAGGAAGTACCATTCGGGCACAATTTCTGCTGGTGTAACTAGAGGATTGGCCGGAATGTAGTTATCAGGATGTCCCAAAAGGTTTGGGGTAAACATTGTAATTCCAAGATAGATTATTAAGAACACCCCAAAACCGAAGGCGTCTTTAATCGTGTAATACGGGTGGAATGGAATAGTGTCTTGGTCTCCTTTAATATCTATTCCCAGCGGATTATTGGATTTCGCTGTATGCAACGCCCAAATATGAAGAAATACTAGCCCAAATATTACGAACGGCAGCAAGTAATGGAGTGAGAAAAATCGGTTAAGTGTGGGATTGTCGACAGCAAAACCTCCCCACAACCAAATAACAATGTCATCCCCGACAAAAGGAATTACGGAAAATAGGTTTGTTATTACCGTTGCCCCCCAGAAACTCATTTGTCCCCAAGGGAGCACATATCCCACAAAAGCCGTTGCCATCATAACCAAGAGTATCACAACTCCAATTATCCAGAGAAGTTCTCTCGGTGCTTTGTATGAGCCATAATAAAGACCACGAAATATATGGATGTATACAACCAAAAAGAACATTGATGCACCGTTCATGTGCAAATACCGAATTAGCCAGCCATGATTAACATCGCGCATGATCCTCTCAACACTATCAAAAGCTACATCAACATGCGCCGTGTAGTTGAAGGATAAAAATATACCCGTTGCGATCATAATCACTAATATGATCCCGAGTAGCGAACCAAAATTCCACATGTAGTTGAGGTTTTTTGGCGTTGGATAATCGATAAGGTCGTGGTGCATAAAAGTGAAGATAGGCAATCTAGTGTCTACCCACTTCACCAGCGGATTTTTCCAGGTTGGCGCTGTCATTTTTATTTCTAACCTATTCGAATTGATGAATTATTGATAAATTTGTACGGTGGAATCTCCAAATTTTTTGGAGCAGGTCCTTTCCGTATGCGCCCGGCTGTATCATAATGAGATCCATGGCAGGGGCAGAACCAACCATCGTATTCGCCTTTAGCTTGACCGGTTTTTTGTCCAAGCGGTATGCAGCCCAGATGGGTGCAAATGCCAATCATTACTAGCCATTCAGGTTTTTGCACTCTAGCAGAGTCTTCCTCTGGATCTTTCAAGTCCACCATTTTGACATCACTGGCAGCATCTATCTCTGCCGAAGTCCGCTTTCTTATAAAAACAGGTTTACCTCGCCAAATAGCCGTGATCGATTGCCCCTCTTCAATTGGAGAAAGGTCTATTTCCGTCGAAGCCAACGCCAAAACGTCCGCCGAAGGATTCATTAGGTCGATAAATGGCCAAGCTGCTATAGCAGCCCCAACAGCACCTACACTCACGGTGGATATGAGCAGAAAGTCTCGACGGGTCTCTGTTTCATCTCCGTTTTCGGCTTCAACTTTTTTCTCTGTTGTTGAACCAGCCATTTGTAATTCCTTTACCCTACTTGTAGTACTCTTATTAAATTTCCCAGTGCTCTGAATTTGTTTGTTTTACATCCTGTTTCCACCGAAGAAAACATATGCTTTGTTGGTGTATCGCCAGTCGCCTCACATATCAAAAAGAAACCACTATATTTTAAACTGCTTTAACCCTTGGTTGCTACAACCAAGGCCAATCAAAAAAGCCGTGCGTTCCGATCATATATATCGCCGATTTGAGGACCAGCAACCGAAAAAGCGATACAGTTTGGATTTTATTGTTTAGATGAAACACAATACAAACTTGCGGATAGCAATGTACCAGCCCGATATTCCCCAGAATGCGGGTACTATTTTGCGGCTAGTTTCTTGCTTGGGTATCGAGGCCGACATTATTGAGCCATGTGGGTTCCCGCTTTCACACAAAAAATTCAAACGTGCGGGTATGGATTACCTNGATAACGTGAATTTTGTCCNGCACCAATCNTGGGCCNCCTTTCNGCGAGACCGTCANGCANAATCAGGCCGNCTTNTNTTNCTNACAACTCACTCTAATTTATCCTACNTAGACTACAATTTTGCTNCTGGCGATACGTTATTGCTTGGNAGTGAAGGTGCCGGTGTTCCAGATTTTATTCATGAGGAGGTCAGTGAGCGCGTGGTAATACCTATGGCGTTTGGAATGAGGTCCTTGAACGTCGCCATTGCTGCGGCCATGGTAGCAGGAGAGGCACTGCGTCAATTAGCATTTCACAATCATGGGCCATAGACTTGTATGACAATGATTGAAACGATTGTAATGCCTCTGTCACAGGCGTTGAGTAATAAGCCTCTACCTTATTTTAGTAAGGATTTGAGGAATGACTGATCAACTAGAATCTCAGAAAGCCACAGCCCGTCGATGGTTCGAAAAACTTCGTGATGAAATTTGCGCGTCATTTGCCTCGATAGAGCAGGAGGTCTCGAGTGACAATGGATTTGGGAAAATGACACCGGGCTCCTTCGAGGAAATGCCGTGGAACCGTGCAGCGCAAGACGGAGATGCGATCCAAGGTGGCGGTGGTGTAATGTCCGTTATGCGGGGCCGAGTATTTGAGAAAGTCGGCGTCAATGTTTCTACTGTTTATGGTGAATTCTCTGAGCAATTCCGCGGCCAAATTCCAGGCGCGAAAGAGGACCCCCGCTTCTGGGCGTCAGGTATCTCGTTGGTGTCTCACCCGCGCTCGCCGTTGGTGCCCATCGCCCATATGAATACGCGCATGATAGTGACCACGAAGCATTGGTTTGGCGGTGGGGGAGATCTCACGCCGGTGTTTCCCATCGACAAGGATACCCAGGACTTTCATGGCGCGTTCAAGCGTGCCTGTGAGGCTCATGATATGGGCTTTTATGATGAAGGTTATTATCCTAAGTTCAAAGCTTGGTGCGATGACTATTTCTACCTGCCCCACCGAGGCGAGGCCCGAGGTGTAGGCGGCATATTTTATGACACGCTCGATACCGGAAATTGGGAGGCGGACTTTGCGTTTACGCAAGATGTGGGCCGCGCGTTTCGGGATGTTTATCCCGGCATCATCCGGCGGCACATGAACGAGGTTTGGACCGAAGAGCAGCGGGAGGCGCAGTTGATCAAGCGCGGTCGCTATGTAGAATTCAACCTTATCCATGACCGGGGCACGAAATTCGGTCTCATGACGGGCGGCAATACGGAAGCTATTTTGATGTCCCTCCCGCCTCTGGCGGGTTGGCCTTAAGGGGATCGGATTAGACGTTTTGAAGACAGATGTTTTTACGGGGTCTCAAACAAATAATGTGACCCCAACTCGCGAATGTCTGAACAGCCGATCTGCGCCAGGGTCCGGTCGACGTCTTCCGTGAGAATATCGAGAGGTACGCGCGCGCCATCGGGACCGAGGGCGCCGACACCGAACACAAAAGACCGGCCGGAGAACGTAAATTTGGCTCCCTTGCAATAGGCCTTTACGATATCGCCGCCGGTCCGCACGCCGCTGTCGAGCATGACCGTTACCTTATCGCCCACGGCAATGGCGACGTCTTGCACCACGTCAATGGTGGCCGGGGCGCTGTCGAGCTGCCGACCGCCGTGGTTGGAGACAATGATGCCGTCCAGCCCGACCTCCACAGCGACTTTGGCGGTGGCGGGCGACATGACGCCTTTGATGGCCATTTTGCCAGGCCATGCGTCCCGCAGGCGTTTCATATGATCGGCGTCCAGTTTGGACGTGTTTTGCATGGCCATGGCGGCGGCGAGGGACTGGCCTCTTGCTGCCTCTTTCATGTACGGCACCATGTTTTCAAACCGGGGCGCGCCGGCTCTCAGGGTCCCAAGAGCCCAACTGGGATGCGCCGCAATGTCCAGGATCGTTCGGGGCGTCATGCGGAAGGGTAAAGTAAATCCATTACGAATATCGCGGGGACGTAGCGGCGGGACAGGGATATCGACTGTGACCACGAGCACCTCAAGACCGGCCTCCCGTGAGCGGCGGATAAGGTCCAAGCTAATCTCATCTCGTTTAGACACATATAGCTGGAACCAGAGATTGTCCCCGGCGATGTCTGCCATGGTTTCTATACTTGAGGTTCCGGCGGCGCTCAGAACGTAAGGGATGTTTGCCTCCCGCGCCATGGCTGCGAGAGAAATGTCCAGATTTGGCCAAATGAGATTGCTGAGACCGACAGGCGCGATGCCAATGGGCGCACTGTAGGTCTTGCCAAACACCTCCACGCTACGGTCGATCTGTGAGACGTCCCGCAAATACTCCGGCACCAGGATGATGTCGTCAAAGGCTGAGCGGTTGCGGGTGATGTTGGCCTCGCTCCCGGCCCCGCCCTCAAGATAGTCAAAGGCAATTTTGGGAACCCTGCGGTGGTCCCGGTCCCTAAGTTCCTGAATGGAGTGATAGGTTTTTGCTGCCACGTCTCGACCTTTTTGCTTGTCTGTTTTCCCATCCCGATGGATCGACCGTGCCCGATTTCATCCTGCTGGGCAATGGCATTGCCTTTAACCATCTCACTTTTGTCTGATATGTTGATCATTAGCGTCCGCCCCGAACCAAATTTGGGGACGACCTGCCCTGACAACCGATGGCTCAAGAGGGCGCTCTCGCCGCCTCCCGCAGTTTACGCAGGCAGGCGTAGCGGTCGGCGCGGCAGCCGCCAGAGGTCCACCAATCCTCAACATGGTTGAGCACCTCGGCAATGCGCGGGCCCTCCGCCAGCCCGAGATCAAGGGCG
>NHHQ01000142.1 GCA_002170915.1 Rhodospirillaceae bacterium TMED167
AGAAAAAATTTAAAGGAGTCTTGAAACTACTGCTCCCAACGTGCAACGTAAGGTAAATAAAATTTGCATTTGGACATCGAATGCCGCTCGGGAGGGTGACTATGCGTATCTTGTTTTTTTTATCAGTTTTCGCTCTGTTTTTTGGCCAAANTGGCGATGCATTTGCGGAGCCACATGCGGTCGGGCCTGAAAAATGCCAGAAATGCCACACCAGTAGTTATAACGTGTGGGAAGGCACGAAGCACTTCGCATCTTTTAAGACTGTTCACAAAAATAAGAAGGCGCGCAAGATCGTCAAGGCGATTGGTGAGCGCCGGATGAAGAAATCTGAGACTTGTGTTTTGTGCCATTACACAGCTGCTAAAAAGGCAGAAAAGGTNAANCTCGTGGCGGGCCCGTCCTGCGAAAGTTGCCACGGTAANGCATCCGAGTGGATTTCCATCCATAATAATTATGGCGGCGGGGGTGCGAAGCGCGCCAGCGAAACGGCGGCGCAAAAGGCCGAGCGCGTCAAAAAAGCTGCTGCCGCTGGGATGGTTTGGCCGAGCCAGCTCTATGATACTGCGGCCAATTGCATGTCCTGCCATGGTCTTGCCAACCCCGCGCTTTCTGGACAACATGCTGGGGCGATGCTCGACAGTGGCCATCCGTTAAATGCTGATTTTGAACTGGTAGCCTATTCTCAAGGAACCGTGCGCCATCGTTTCTACCCGCCAGATGTGACGAAGAATAAAGAAATGTCGGACCTTGAAAAGGCGCGGCTTTTTGTGATTGGCCAGGCTGCGGCATTTGTTAGCGCCACGCAGGCTGTTTCCAAATCCGAGCATATCCTTTACAAAACAGCCCAGGCCAAAAGGATTGCGACCGCGACGGCGGTGCTTGATAAGGTCAAAGCACAGGTGCCAGAGGCGGGTGCGCTGCTTCAGGCTCCCTCGGCAGAGGCGGGTCGTGCCCTGGCGAACGCTCTGAGAAAAGTAGATTTAACAGGCGCGGTTGGCGACCGATTGCCGAAAAACTATAAGTAATTTTCCCTAGGTCCGCGAGCCTCTAAATATGGACGAGATTACCATCGATAAACCGCAGAGGTGGGANGCTGCGTTCGATCCGGATATGACGGATGCTGATCTTAGCTTGATGATGGCGAGCGCGGAAATATCAGGTATCGATGGTCGGTTCCCGGATAATCTTCCTTTAGAGGGTATCGTTCGAAACGACATGCGCATTCTCAGATGTCGAAAGGGAGATATTATCGTTCGAGAGGGGGATTACGGCAGTTCGGCGTTTATTTTGCTGGAGGGTGAGGCCCAAATTCCGACCACCCCTATCCCAATAAATGAGCTTGGCGGAGAGACAGCTGAACGGCAGGGATTCATCCAACGATTTGGAAATCTGTTCCGCAATACCTGGGTGCCTGAGGTCCGCGATACCGCGTCCTACAAGCAAAGATCACAAGCTGGTGACGACCGAGCACTTGGCACCGCCCTACCAGATGTTGACCGTACTATGAGGGAACTCTCTTTCATTCCNCTGACGGAGGGTGCTTTCTTTGGTGAACTGGCTGCGCTTGGCCGGACACCCCGTACAGCGACAATATTCGCGTCGTCGAACTCGGTTTTGATGGAAATCCGCTGGCAGGGCCTCCGGGATATTATGAAATTTGACGAGGGCTGGCGCAGGAGGATTGACGAAAATTATCGTCGAACTGCGTTGGGTGAATATTTGCGGCATACTGATGTATTTAAGGATTTACCCCCTGATCAATTGAAGAATGTTATTGATAGCTGTTTGTTCGAAACCTACGGATCATTCGATTGGCACCGAGATTTCAAAGTAAAAAGAGGTGACGCGGATGAACCGGTGATCGCACGTGGGGGAGATTATCCGGATGGCGCCTTGCTGATCCGTGCAGGCTTTGCCCGCTTGGCTTCCCATGAGGGTCATCATCCGCGCACCGTGAGTTATTTAGGCGNAGGCGATGTCTATGGCCTCAGTGAGCTNTATGATGTCTGGNGCAACCCTGAGACAGCGGATCACCGCTTGTCCTACACCCTCACNGNACTTGGTCATGTCGATGTCATTCGCATCCCTGTGGATGTTCTCGAGCGGTACGTGTTTGATGCGATGGACCCGCCGGAGGACCTGGCCGCCAAGCTGTCAAAACGCTCTGCAGCGGATGATTTGTTAATGGAGTGGGCCGTCGACAATCGGTACATGAATGGNACCAAAACCATGGTGATCGATCTCAACAGTTGCGTGCGATGTGATGACTGCGTGCGTGCCTGCGCCGCGACGCATGGGGGTGACCCGCGGTTTACCCGTGAGGGGCAGCCGTTCGGCACATGGTTGGTTGCGAACGCCTGCATGCATTGCAAGGATCCTGTGTGTATGGTCGGGTGTCCCACCGGGGCAATTCGNCGTGACCGNGAGTCGGGCAGTGTCATNATAAATGACCTAACCTGCATTGGNTGCGCGACCTGCGCCAACTCCTGTCCATATGACAACATCACGATGGTATCCATACGTGACCTCGCAGGCAGGAGCGTCTCTGATGAGGGCGGTTCCGGCCAGCCTATCATGAAGGCGACGAAGTGTGATCTCTGTACCGGTCGACCGGGCGGGCCAGCGTGTGTTCAAGCCTGTCCCAATGGTTCATTGAGCCGGGTTGATTTTCGTGAGTTTCAAGTGGAGGCCAGTTCGTGAGCGCTGCTGTCTCCCGCAAACGCTTTTTCCTGCCGGCTGCTGTATTTGCTCTGCTATGTGGGGGGGCTTGGCTATGGGCCTGGCAGGTCGAACTCGACCTCACCAACCCCACGTGGGTGCTCGGATGGTTGNTGACNGGAACCATTGCCCTGCCGTCTCTCTACAACCTCAGAAAACGGCTGATTGCATTCAATATGGGGCCTGCGTCCATGTGGCTCACCATGCACGTCGCTTCTGGTAGCGCCGCTGTGATACTCTATTTTCTGCATACGGGGGTGTTTTGGCCGAAAGGTGCCTATGAGCAACTGATTGCCGTTCTGTTTGCCGCCATCACATTGACGGGATTTGCCGGATTGTGGGCGCAGCTCGTGTTACCTCGCCGTCTTACCGAGGTGGGACAGGAATTTGTCTTTGAAAAAATACCTGGTGAAATTGCAGACCTTCGTGATGCGGCAAGACAGGCAGTCATCGAATACACAGAGAAGACTGGCAGTGAGCTGTTAAGCCAACACTATGAGAGATCGCTGGACTGGTATTTTACCCGCCCACGCTTTTTCTGGAATATCATCTTTGGCGGTAATGCCGCGGGGGCCTGGACTAAAGTGCAAATCTCTGCGGTCCGACGTTTCGCTGACCCCTCTCAATCGGATGTNATCGACAGCCTTGAGAATTTGGTCGCTCGAAAAATTATTGTTGATCAACACTACGCTTGCCAAGGTNTTNTGAAACGTTGGCTCCTTGCGCATGTTCCGTTGTCGGCGGCATTTCTCGTCGCCGTGGCTTGGCACATTATTATTGTNCANGTGTATGCGTCATGAGTGCTCCGACGAATAGCTATAACCGACCGAATTTCCCACATGTCTGCGGTCGTGCTCGATTATGGCAGAAACCATGTCCTGCCGGGCCAAACCCAGATGGCACATGCGGTGGTACAACTTTTTGTCAGCCGCAGAAAAAAGGTGATCGTTGGGGATGCCGCCGCCCGGCTGCTCTTGGCGGACCGTGCTCCGAGGGACCACTGCCGGANGGGACATGNGCCCATACCCGCCCGGCATGTCGTCCCGAGCCCAGCCTGCGCAAACGCCGTCAGCGCTTAACCACTGCAGCTGCCTTGCTTGTGATCGGTGTTCTCATCGCCTTTGGTGCAGGCGGCGATGTCGGATTTGGGGACAGCTTGGACACGCGAAATCCAGGGCCGCTTCGCGCTGCGCATACGGGCATTATTGCTGAAAAGGGCTGCACCTCCTGCCATGCATCNCATGATGAGGATGTTGCCGGGTTTATGCTGGCGACGGTGACGAACAGTGCACCGGATAAAGCGGGTGCCAACAAGTGCCTCGATTGTCACGTTTTTGATACGGTAAATACCCCTCATAAGGCATCGACCTGCGGTAGTTGTCATACTGCGCACAAAGGCCGTGATATGCCTGTGTCGGAGATGACCGACGCGCAATGTAACGCGTGTCATAAGGTGAAAATGACCAATTTTTCGCGGGGACATCCGCAATTTGATGAAAATTATCCGCACGACAGCCGTACGGCTGTGGCGTTCGATCATACCAAGCATCTGGATACCTATTTCAAGGATGGCCGTTACGCAAAGAATGCTCCGGAGGGCCGGTGTATTTCGTGCCACGATGTCTCTCAGGCGTTGAATAATGTGCCCGTGCGTCCCTTTGATCAAGTCTGCGCAAGCTGCCATGCGGCCCAAATTCCGAGGCGCGATTTGGTCCTTTTCGAGATGCCGGAGTTGGACAGTAATCCACTTGATGTCCAGGATTTGACGGATGTCTGCCGCATGTCGCCAGAAAAAACGGAAAAGGGAGAAGAATTTTATTCAGTTTCCGCAGAAACGCCAAATGCACTGACAGCAGTCCTATTCGAATTAGATGGTGATGATNCCNAGGCTTACACACCTGCCATGGGGAAANTACTATCCCAACTGATNGAAGAGGGCCCAGCCGCATTTGCGGCCGCGATCAAGGANTGGGAGGGGGATCCAGCGCGTCTGCTTTCTGGTTTATCCCCGGAGATCGCCCGGCAAGCCGCATGTGCATGGGCGTTTAATCTAGAATATGAGGGTCCCGAGCTTCCAGCCCATGGCGGTTGGTACGCCGATGAACTATCGCTTCGGTACAAGGCGGGGTCTCACGGGGACCCCGTTATGAAAGCTTGGCTGAGCTTTATAGCTGGACTGGAAGAGGACGATTTAACAGAAACGATTCTCAGCAAAGATGGTCCAGGTGCCTGCCTGAGTTGCCATGCTGTTAGTGAGACAGATACCTTGGCTGTTGAATGGGCGTCTGTCACTCGCACCGCTGCCAAGAATTTTTCCTATGATCACGGCCCTCACCTGGACCTTTTGGGGCCAGGATCGCAGTGTGAAACGTGCCATGCTCTGAATAAAACAGTCGATTACGGGGCCAACTTTCAAGGGTATGACCCCACAGACTATACCTCCGGCTTCAATCCCATGACCTCGGGAAATTGTATCGATTGCCATGGGGATACAAAACTCGCCAGTGGATGTCTGACGTGCCACGAATATCACGGTGAAAATGGATTTAAGTCGCGACAAATGTTGCGCGTTGAAGATGAAAATAGCGAACAAGGTAAGGAGTAATCCGGTGATTTTACAAGTTTTTCGGATTATCGGCTTGGCGGTCCTCGTTGCGATCTTTACGGGGTGGATGGCACCGGTGTCCGCAGAACCGGCCGTCGATAAAAATCATTATACCCACGAGAGTAACTATCCGAGTGCCTCACAGTGCGCCAATTGCCATCAGCAAATTTATAACGAATGGGCATCATCAAGCCACGCTTACGCATCGATCTCGCCCATGTTCCATAAGTTTGAGCAAAAGATCAGCGATCTAACGCGGGGCACCATCGGCAGTTTCTGCGTGCGATGCCATCAGCAGGTGGGTACCCAAATGGGCGAAGCGCGCGAGACCCCGCTGTGGGAACGGAGCGCAATATCCCGTGAAGGCATAACATGCATCACCTGCCACCGAATTCAGGAGGAATTTGGGAAGGTTAATGGTGAGCGCACAGTGACCACGGGTAACATTCACGCGCCCGTCGCCGGGACGATGCGGGATAGTGTTTTTGAAAAAGTAATCAATCGAGCCGATGAGTTGAAAATTGCGACGTCTCCGGAAGAACGAGGCACGCCAATGCATGCTGGTGTTTATAAATTTGAGCAACTTGGAAAATCTGAGTTTTGCGTATCTTGTCATCAAGTGGCTGTAAATTTGGGTATTAAGCTCGAAGTGGTCTGGGACCAATATCGTGACTCACCTGCCTTTGCAAAAGGTGAGACCTGCCAAGATTGCCACATGGGGAAAGTCCCTGGCCGTGCCGAAGGGTACGAGACGGGACCCTCCGCTATAGTAAATGGAGAGCCAATCAATCCAAATCGCCGCCACTCAAACCACGCGTTTTTTGGGCCAGGTTATCCGATCGCACATCCGGGCATCTTTCCCCATAATACAGAGGCCAAACGTTGGACCATTTTGGAGTGGCTGAAGTTTGACCACCGCGCGGGATGGGGTAGCGAGACGTTTGAAGACGAGTTTGAGGATGCAGCAGCTGCGGTTGAGGATGTGCATTTTGCTCTCGAGGCACTGGGCGGTGGCCGGGAAGCCCTCGCGGCACTCGCCAAATTGGACGAGGCGGCTTCGCGAGGTGGGAAAGCCTTCTCAACTAAACGCGGGGTTGAGCGTTATTCGTCAGCTCTGGAAAGTTTAGAGGGCGCCGTTGATCCTGACGCTGTGGGTGACGCGGGTGCGGAAATCGCCGCCTCGGTTGAGGAAGTGAGGTCGATTGCTGAAGACTCTGGCTCGAAGACGGCCGTGCCTGCTCTGGCGCGCTTTACCTCGGAGACCAAGGATATGCTCTCGACTGCGGCAGATGTGGCCGCGAACTACGAAGAGGTCTTTGTGTCGGCGCTTGAGACACTCGAGGCTGTCATTCAGTCGCCCTCTGAGGAGGCGTTCAAAAAATTCTCCGTGGCCGTTACGGCTCTCCGAAAAGCGATGCCCGCAGCTGGCAATGCTCTCCAGGGGAGGCTCACTGAGGTCAAGGTCGCTCTTGGCGTAAATTTCCCCGCCGTTTGGGCCGATGCAGGTGATCGCGAGGAAGCGCGGGAAATTATCACGGTCAATAAAGGGCGTATCGAGGAGAAACGAGAGCTCCGCCGCCAAGTGATGGAAAATGGGATGCGAATCGACGGTCCATTCTTCTCGTCAGACCTTAAGATGGGGCAGGATTTATCGTTTAATTATACCATCACAAATACCGACGATGGCCACAATCTGCCCTCTGGATCTTTGGGTGCACAGCCAGAGCTTTGGTTTAATGTGGCTTTGATTGACCCAGATGGAATAACCGTCTGGGAGTCAGGTTATGTGGATGAGAACGGTGATTTTGCCGACGTACACTCTCTGGATGTGGCTGAGGGTAAAGTTGAATATGATGATCAATTATTCAATTTGCAGTCCAAGTTCCTCACAACAAATATCAAGGGGACTGACCGGGAAATGTATTTGCCGGTAAACATCGATGTTGATCAATTACCCCTCCTCCGTCCTTCCAATGTCCCAACGACGGTCCTCAATCATCCGCCATTTGTGCGCATGGAAGGGAGATCTCTGCCGCCGTTAGCCTCGCGGGACGCACAATATGAAGTGCCTGGTAAATTGATTACCAAACCCGGCAAATATCGGTTGGCGTCACGGATGCGTAGCCGCGCTGAACCGATCTACTTCATGCGGTTCGTTGAAGCGACCACGGAGATGGAACGGGCCATGAACGAGTGGATGCTTGATATTCATCCCTACACTGTTGAGTTCGATGTTAGAAAGTAAAATTTATGGCGCATAAGATGCTGTCTCACTTACCCATTGGTTTTATGATCTTATCGTTGACGGCCAGCGTTGCCGTCGAGAGCGCGTACGCGGCAGGGAAGCAGGGTCCGCGGGAGATGTCTCCTAAAGTCAAAGCGGTTGATCATGATTCGTCTGTTTTCTCTGGCGACCCCATCTACGAAGACAAACCCTACTCATCAGATGCCCAGGTAGAGATATACGGAGGTAAGCGCGGCTTAGATGCGCCCCGTCCGCTCTTCGAATTTCTACGGCCGATCTATCGGGAAGGTCCTTTTGGCCAGAGCGGTGATGCGTTTGGAGAAAAAAATCTGCTTGCTGCCGGGTTCAATGTTACCGGCGACTCCCGAACTGCCATCGCCTTGAACGATAACGGCGCCGCAGAAGTTGGCCAGATTGCAACACGTCTAAACTTAGAATTAGATCTTAAGCTCACTGGAACAGAGCGCATACACGCCTTTCTTCGACCGTTAGATAAAAACGGTAATTTTACGAGGCATGAATTTTCAGCAGATGGGGATGAGACCGAGTTTGAGTTGGATGGCAACATAGAGACCTTATTTTTCGAGGGCGATGTTGGCTCCATTT
>NHHQ01000143.1 GCA_002170915.1 Rhodospirillaceae bacterium TMED167
TTCTAGCCAGTCCCGAGGTAAGAGAGGCTCTCAAAGACGCGCTTGATACCTACAACTTGGAACACCCAAGCAGCAGCACGCGCATCGCCCGGGCGCTGCTGCTGACGGAGCCGCCAGACATTGATGCCAATGAAATCACCGATAAGGGATACCTTAACCAACGCGCCGTTTTATCTCGGCGAGCCGGTATGGTGGAAAAACTATATTCCGATGATCCCGAGGTCCTAGTGATTGGCTAGGCAGCGGTCATCCTGGTTCGCCAGTTAGGATGATGCCCGACCAAGTTGAGCGCGAAGCTCTCTAACAAGAGTGTCCGCTTGTTTCTTATCATATGCCACCGGCTTTCCGACACCCCAGACCGGTCCTGGCCAGGCGGGATCGCCATCAAAGCGGCCCAGAACATGAATATGAAGCTGGTTCACGATATTGCCAAGCGCGCCAACATTCAGCTTGTCAGGCCGATGGCTTCTTTCCAGCATTTTGGTAGTGAGTGTGATCTCCGACATTAGGCGCAACCGATTTTCCCCTGCCAGGTCATGAAACTCCCGAAGGTCGTGCTGCCGTGGAACTAGGATGAGCCAGGGGTACCGGCTGTCGTTCATAAGTAGGACCCGGCATAAGGTGAGGTCTGTCACCTGGAAGGTATCAGCCTCAAGGCGGGGGTCGAGCGTAAAATCCATCATACTAAATTCTAACCTCCCAAAGAGTTGCTCGACGTCATCGTGGACACCCTCGACCGTGCTGCGGGCTTTCCCGGCTGCATCGCTAGGGCTTTTGAAGGGCATAGGTGGCCAACTTGGTGAGATCAACCGTAATTGCATGGATGACCGCGTCCTGAAGCTGGGGTAAGAGGGCACCCGCAATTTCCTCAGGCTACAAACCTTCCTCTCTTTTCCGATTCTATCGGAACGGGGATTACGCTAGTTTTATAATTGCTTATCCCAGGAAAACTCAGCAATTTCAGTTACATATTGCATCCCGTACCGCTATTGGAAGTCTCCTGGTCGCCGTTTACACCAAACTGGATTTTCAGTGTGGTAGATCATATGTCTCCATTAAGCTGATGGCGTTAGAAATACCGGGGTCCATGTGACGCCTACATATTCATTGCGAGGCTCCAAACCAATACGCTAAGTAACCGGCGACCGTTGAATGTAAAATCAGGCGGTCTGTTCTTTGGTCTTAAGAAAACGAATATCCGGCCAGTCTTCAGCTGTCTTATCCAGATGCCAGGCATTGCGCGCCAAGAAGACTGGCGCCTTGTCATGATCGTCCGCTAGGGCCCCGCTATTGGCGCCCGTAAATTTTTTCAGAACAAGATGGTCATCTGCCTCGAGCCACCGGGCTGTATACAGGGAAGTGGATTCAAATCGCACGGGAACTTCATATTCCGTCCTGATTCGGTCCGCCAGTACATCAAATTGCAGGGACCCAACCACACCGACGATCCAGTCAGAGCCCACGCGAGGTTTGAAAACCCGGGCGGCCCCTTCTTCCGCCATTTGTTCAAGTGCCCGTCCGAGGTGTTTGGCGCGCATGGGATCTTCTGGTCGGACTGTTTGCAGCAGTTCTGGCGCAAAGCTTGGAATTCCAGCAAAGTGCATGTCTTCACCCTGGGTGAGGGTGTCTCCAATGCGCAGGTTCCCGTGATTGGGAATGCCGATGATATCGCCGGCCCATGCTTCTTCCGCCGTTTCACGATCTTGTGCGAGAAACATTACGGGGTTGTGCAGATTAACTGGCTTGCCACTCCGCACATGGTGAAGTTTCATGCCGCGCTTAAAGTGACCAGATGAGAGCCGGAAGAATGCTATTCGGTCCCGATGTTTCGGGTCCATATTGGCTTGTATTTTGAAGACGAAACCGCTGACTTTGTTTTCGCCGGGGTCAACATTACGGGTCTCTGTAGCCTGAGGTTGAGGAGACGGGGCCATCGCGGTAACGCCTTCCAATAATTCCCGAACCCCAAAATTATTAATAGCACTGCCAAAAAAAATAGGACTTAGGTGTCCTTCTCGGTAGGAGTCGAGGTCATATTCAGGACATAACCCCTGTGCCATTTCGATATCCTCCCGGAGCTTATCTCCTGTTTTTCGCGATAGGGCGGCATCTAGTGCAGGGTCATTTAGACCGTCGATTTCCTGAATGTGGTCGGCCACATCGTCGGCGCTCTCGGCCGCGTGCCCCTTGGGCATGAGCACAAGGCGCTCATTTAAAACATCGTAGCAGCCCTTGAAATTTCTGCCCATGCCAATCGGCCAGCTGGCCGGGGTCACATCAAGGGCCAGCGTCTGTTCGATTTCATCCAGAAGGTCAAAAGGATCCCGACCTTCCCGGTCTAGTTTATTGACGAAGGTGATAATCGGGATGTCACGCAGGCGGCAAACTTCGAAGAGTTTTCGGGTTTGAGCCTCAATTCCCTTTGCTGCATCAATTACCATGACGGCTGAGTCTACGGCAGTGAGCGTTCTGTAAGTGTCTTCGCCAAAATCTTCGTGGCCTGGTGTGTCCAGAAGGTTAAATGTGCATCCGTTAAAGTCATAAGTCATAACGGAGGAGGCGACTGAAATGCCGCGTTCCCGCTCAACCTTCATCCAATCCGAGTGAGCGCGTCGCGTGTCACCCCGGGCCTTGACTGCGCCGGCTAATTGGATTGCGCCCCCGAACAAGAGAAGCTTTTCCGTCAGAGTTGTTTTGCCCGCATCAGGGTGCGAGATAATTGCGAATGTGCGCCGGCGGGATATCTGTTCACTTAGGGAATTCATGTCACTCAAAGACCAGTCATGGGGCGTGTGTGTTCGTGGCGGAGACATACCCCGTTAGATGATACTTTGCCAGCGGCATGCTCAATGGTTGGCGCGTTTTTCCAGAAAGCTATAACGGCTGTTGGTCTCAACGGTCACATCAATATCCTCGCCGTCTCTGCGAAGGTTCATCACAATCTTGGTTCCCGCATCCCCAGCTGACCAAAGTTTCCGATAAAGCCCGGCAAGGGATGTCGCGGTTTCGTCATNAATACCATAAACCAGGTCNCCGGCTTCCACCCCCGCCAGATCAGCTGGCGCATCGGGAATTANCCCGGAGACGAAAAGCCGGTTCATCGCCTCCGCCGTGTACATGCCGAGCCAGGGACGGTGTGGGCCTTGCGCAAGGCCGGTGGATACCAGGTGCTCGTAGATCGGATGTAAAAGATCAATCGGGACAAACATGTTACCGGGGCTCTCGTTCTTGCCCTCCTCGGCATCGTTTATCCACAGAGAGCCAACACCGCACAGNGATCCGTCGGTGCGAAAGAGCGCGGCACCACTCCAATTTGGATGAACGGGGGCCGTAAAAATCGCGCTGTCGAGCATATACTCCCACGAACCGGCAAATTCCCGGAGCGAGACCACCTTTGCGCTGATGGAATGATCAGCACCGCCATAGGGCGCGATAATNACTGATGCGCNCTTATCAAGGTCGTCTGCGGTCCCAATTGATGCCGCCGGCACGTCCACGGGGGAGAGTGCGTGAAGGAGGGCAAATCCTGTTTCATGATTGTAGCCCACGAGTTCAGCGCGAACGTCTTGTCCCCCTTTGGCATGAAGAGTGATTGTGTGGGCGTCGACGACCAAATATCCGATAGTGAGGAGAATCCCATCATCATTTAGCAGGATGGCGTTTCCCTGCCGTTCTGTACCGAGACTGCGTGCGCTGAAGGCGTTCTCGGGCACTTCAGACGACAGTCTGACGACAGAGGACAATCCCGCATCCAGGTCAAAATCCACGTCTTCCTGAGTGGGGTGGGGGGCAAGTTTTAGAGAAGGGTCTANGATATGAAGGAGACCACTTGGCCGGTGGCCGTTTACGCGTTCAGGTCCTGTCATTAANTAACCCTGCTTGAAAATATGTAATTTTGAACATTGAAAANAACCCGTTAATATCAGCACTGGCCAGGACAAAGTGAAAAAAGGGCCTGGCGGGCAGCAAATCTCGGGGTTTCGGGTTAGGCGGGAGGGGCGGTCGGCGCATGCGCCTTGGATTCTCGCCGGGCAATGTAGCTCGATGCGGCAACGATGACAGCGGCGCCGGCCCAGGTCCAAAGGCCGGGAAATTCCTGGAAAGCCACATACCCGATACCCGCTGCCCAAACGAGGCGCATGAATACAAACGGTTCCATAGAGCTAACTTCGACATATTTAAAAGCTTGCACCATGGCGAGATGGGCCATGGCCGCGAGAATACCCACGGCCGCCATCCATAGAAGTTGTTCCATGGTGGGAAGGCGCCAGACAAAAAGTGCCAAAACAAAAGTGATCGGGGTTTGCAGAAACGCGACATAGGCACTGCACGTGACCGCACTGTCTGTTTGAATGAGTTGTTTGGCAAATATTTTNGTCCCGGCCGCGAAAATTGTAGAGAGAATGGCGAATAGAAAACCTGTGCTGATCGCTTCAAATCCTGGTCGGATAATGATAAGCGCCCCTGCGATCCCCACCAGAATTGCGATCCATCGGCGGGTGCGGAATATTTCNCCAAGAAAAAAGNACGCNCCGAGCGTNACAAACAGNGGTGCNGCAAGCCCNAGNGCNATGACATCGGCCAANGGTGTNAGCGTNAGCGCTGTGTACCAGGCNGTAATGGCCGTCGCNTTGAAAAGNGACCGNANGATGTGAAGNGGNAANCGTTCCGTCTTCAGNATCTGNATACCGCGCCGAAAAAACAGAGGAAGGTAAAAGAGCGCTGAAAATAAGTTTGAAAAGAACGCAATTTCAAAGGGATGTAATGTGCCACCGACCCCTCCTATATGCCGAATAATGCCATGCGAGGACACGAATAATAAACCGCTTAGAAGGGTAAGTCCCGCGGCGAACAAATAAGTTGATGTGACCGAGGCCTGGCCGTGAAAAGAGTTCATGCAGCGGTTCTAAGGTTTGAGGGAGCTGGCGCCTTTGACCAGCGAAACGCTAGCAGATGTTTATCGGATGGTCACGCAGTCCTAAAACTTGAGCCGCACGCCCAAGGCAAAGCTGTGGGAGGAAATCTCCGTGGTAAAGGGTTGGCCGCGTTGATCCCCGAACTCCGGATCTTGTGTCTCCATATACCGATAGGCGGCTTCGAGGGTTGTCACATCATCCAGTGGAAGCGATACGCCGGCGCCAAGCTGCATGCCAAAAATATAGTCTGAACTGTCCGAGATCACGATCCCATCTGCTTTGATGTCATTTGTAAACAGGCCGACCAAACCGACGCCACCCATGACATAAGGCGTAAACCGGTTCTGGGCGGGGAAGTCGTAGGCCACGTTGCCCATGAAGGCGAGCGAGGAGATGTCGCCCGCTGTGTATGTTGTGTTGAATGAGGAGCCGTTACCGGTGCCTGTCACAACCCCGATACTATTTACGGAATATGTCATTTCGCCTTCGACCCTGAAGCTATTTTCAAGATCAATACCAAGGCCGCCAGTGAATCTGAAGCCCGGGTCGAGCTCCATCGTATTTTCGTTGCCACTGCCGGAGTTGGTGATTTCAGGAATGATAGTAATACCAACCTGACCCTTGAGATAGATATTTTGGAACCCAAGAATGCCGCCGTGGTCTTGACGCCTAATTGGATCGTTTGGTGGGGGCATTGGACTGGGCAGACGTCTTTGAGCCACTTGAAGAGGGCTGCTCTCCTGGCGGGCCAAAACCCTCTCATTCACGAGTGAGGCCGCGGACCGGGGCATGGCGCCAGGACCCGCTACCATCCTATGGGGCTCGAAGGTGGGTTGTGCGTTCGGACTGGACGCCCGTTGCATATGCCGTATCCCCTCAGGTTGTTGCCTTGCCATCAGCGCCGGTTTTCGATCCTTCATAATATCGATCACAATACGGTGGCCCAGCCTGCCCTTCGGACCGACGAAAAACGGTTTCTTGATGCGCACAGGGCCGTTCGTCAGAATATTGAATCGGCCGCCGTCCGCCTCCGGAGAGAACCGAAAATCGGTAATGAGACCTTTGAAATGGCGTTCTTTGAATTGGTCTGCCGACCACTTGATCTGAGGCAAGTCAATAAAAATTACGCTGCCATCCGACGAGACCTCATAGCGAAAGTCCACTGGCCTGGTTATGTCAAGAACGAGACGGGTTTTGTCTTTGTGATTACCGACCCGGATATCTGTAATTTGAGCCGCGCCATTTGCTGTGGCTTTCGTGGTTGGGAGGACGGAGAACAAAGCAGCACCAACAGCCATTGCGATCACAGCGGAAACCTGCCGCCTAATCTGACCCATTACCAAACTCCTTCTTCCCTCGAGGCTTTGATTGTGAGCCCTCATTCGTTAAAGAATGGATAAAATCGGCGGTCAACCGAACGGCACTGTCAGCGCGCGCGCGCGGAGGCCTGGTTCGCAGTCGGAAAATCCCTTTTGGACGAGCTGGGTCACGGGTTCGCATGGCTCGTCTTAGGCTGATCGCAAATGTCAGTTGAGGCTATTGTCTGGGAGGCGGGAGAGGTGCCGATGAAGGTTGTTCATCTCGTGGCGTCGGAGGATCCCGTGAAAATTTGGCATAAGGCAGCAGCCATCTGTCGAGCTAAAATGTCCCGCCTTGTCCCAGGCACCTAAATGGCTTAGTCATTCTCGTTAAAAATGTAAGGAAGTGGGCATGCCTA
Source organism: Rhodospirillaceae bacterium TMED167 (assembly GCA_002170915.1). Next base: position 6,634 of record NHHQ01000143.1, read on the forward strand.
GAGCCGCAGACGTCCTCGTGGACTCCCTTAAAATTCAAGGTGTTGACCGTGTATTTTGCGTGCCTGGTGAGAGCTATCTGGGAGTCATAGACGCTCTTTATGATGCCCCAGATATCGACGTTGTTACGGTACGCCAGGAGGGTGGCGGCGGGTTCATGGCGGTTGCGGACGCCAAGTATACAGGCAGACCTGCAGTTGAATTCGTCAGCCGTGGGCCCGGTGCAACCAATGCCGCAATCGGTGTCCATGTTGCCCAACAGGACGCTGTGCCACTAGTTCTCTTTATAGGCCAGGTTGCCCGTGTTGATCTCGGCCGGGAGGCNNTNCANGAGGTTGATTACANNAAGACATTTGGGGNCATGGCAAAGCTGGTGCTGGAGGTNCTTGANCCAGACGATNTGGCNGATGCCGTNTGTCGGGCNTTCGATGNGGCGCGTGCGCCNACNCCCGGCCCGGTGGTNGTGTCGNTGCCCGANGACATGTTGTTAGATGAGACATCGGTCTTNGCCAAACCCGTGATTGANGTGCCGCTNCNGGANCCCGAGCCGGCCGCCATCAGGGAAATTTGTTTNCGACTNGCNAAAGCCGAGCGNCCNATCCTNATCGCCGGNGGNCAGGTTGGATTTGAGGCAGGCCGGNCAGCCCTCANGNATNTCGCGGAGANCTGGAATGTNCCCGTNGCTGTGGCNTGGCGNCGTCAGGATATCTTCGATCATANCCANCCGAATTTTGCCTGCCACCTTGCCTTNAATGTNCCGNCAGTCTTNCGAGACCACCNTNAANGAGGCGGANCTGGTCCTGGCGATTGGNACNCGNTTGGGNGACGTNACCACCCAGGGATATCAAATACCNACNGCCCCNCGGCCGNCGCAGCCGCTCATTCATGTCTATCCCGATGCGTATCATTTGGGGCGGGTGTTTGAGACAGCCTTGGCCGTTAAAGCCGATGCGACGGCAACGTTGAGGGCCATAGCGGCCTCCTTAGCGGAAGACGTCCCCTCAGGACGGGCGGACTGGGTTAAGAAGGTTCATGCGCTGTCGGCGGATCGCATGACTTGGACATGGATGAATTCGGGCGATGGTGTTGTTTTCGGAAATGTGGTCTCACATCTAATTGAAGTGATGGATGAGGATGCTGTCACTGCGATGGACGCGGGAAATTTTGCGACCTGGGTGCAGCGGCTTTTTCCCTACAAAACGACCAACGTTCAAATGGCAACCAACGCCGGTGCGATGGGGATGGGGGTTCCGTCGGCGATTGCCTCGGCACTCAGGGATCCGGAGCGGCAAGTAGTGTGTTTCGCCGGTGATGGTGGGTTTTTGATGACAGGAAATGAGATGATCGCGGCTGTGGAGCGCAATTTANCCATCCGGTTTATTGTCTCGAATAATGCAAGTTTCGGAACGATCCGATTGTATCAGGAACGTAACCATCCAGATCGAACGCTGGCAACGAACCTTCTTAATCCGGATTTTGCAAAATTGGCGGAAGCCTATGGGATGCAGGGCTTTAAAATAGAAACAGACGATGATATCAAATCAGTCATCGCCGAGGCGTTTGTCGTCGACGGTCCGTCGCTTATCGAGGTGAAAACCAGCCTCGAGTATATTTCCGCTTTCACGACGATTAGCCAGATGAGGTCTGGCGAAACTGCCGCCGGCTAAATGATCAGCGGTTTGCAAGCGGTGCGGTCGTTTTCCAATTTTTGGACAGAGATGGTTCGGGACCCCGTCAGGATGGAGAAATCTTTTTAAAAAAAAGGATGGGGACACCAGTCATTGGGGAGTGAATTTATGACGATTGAAACGGTTGCTATTATCAGTCCTGGGGATATGGGGCATATGGTTGGCAAGGTTATCCGGGGCAAGGGGTTCCGTGTGATTACCAGCCTGTTAGGACGTAGCGCACTGAGCTGCGCCCGTGCGGAGCGGTCGGGCATGGAAGATGTAGGAAGTTTGCGCGCCGTCCTACAAGAAGCCGACGCGGTGCTATCGATTATGCCGCCAGAGCGCGCATTTTCGTTTGCTAACGCTGCCGCCGGTGTGGTCTCCAAAGTTGACCAGCCTGTCTTTGCTGATTGCAATGCTATCTCTCCCGCNACCACTGAGAAAATGCGGGAGGTTGTTGCGGTCTCGGGAATGGACTTTGTTAAAATAGGCATCGTCGGACCGCCGCCAGAGCGCGAGGGGTGCGAGACCCGGTTCTACGCGGCTGGACCAGCTGCGGAGACACTCGCCTTCTTGGATGGTGGGGGAATAAAATACCAACAGCTCGGCGCGCAGTGCGGCCAAGCCGCCGCCATTAAGATGTGTTACGCTGCCTTGACCAAGGGGACAATGACCTTGCACACCGCCGTTCTGACCACGGCGGAGCTGCTCGGTGTCAGCGATGTGCTTCATCACGAACTGGAGGCAAGCCAAGCCTTTCACTGGGACATGATGAACAAGCGTGTGCCGTTTTACCCCGCCGATGCCGGCCGCTGGGCAGGAGAAATGGACGAAATTTCGGAGACATTTGTCAATGCGGGGGTGTCGGGTAACCTACATAAGGGGGCGGCGGATATTTTTCGCATGTTGGACAAAACGCCCCTGGCCGCCGAGTCTCGGGAGACTGTGGACAAAAGCCGAACCTTGGACCAGGCGATTGCCATTTATGCTGAGACGGTAAAGAGCGGGAAATAAACGCCTGTGCTCTTTTAACTTCCTTTAGGCAGGTCAAACAGGCCGTCTTCCAGCCCCTCAACATAAGCCAGCGTGTCTTCACTTGTGACCACGTCAGCATATTTGGCGTGCAGGTCGAGAAGTGACACGGCGTGGGAGACATCCGCACGGTCAAAGCACGCATCCTCAACGACGGCTACCCGGTAATTGTTGCTGAAAGCATCGACTGTCGTGGCGCGNACACAGCCTGACGTCGTGGTGCCGGCGACAATGAGAGAGTCTGCTTTGAGAAGCTGCAGATAACTTTGTAAGGGCGCTTCATGGAACCCGCTGGGTTTTTGTTTCCAAACGANGATATCCTGGGGACGCGGTGCGATCTCATCCATGATGTCATTGCCATCCCGATTCGTGGGCGGCTGTTCAATAGGGGTGTTCTGGCTGCCTTCTCCCCGAGGGTTCTTCCACGTCCAGCTTCCCCGGTCCCATTTATCATCTCGTGCATATCCGGTTGTGTAGATGACGGGCAACCCCTTCTTATGGGAAGCATCAATTAGCCGCCGGATGACCGGGAGAGCATCCCAAGCAGCTTCACCACACGATAACTTCCAACGCTTTACAGAGTCGAGGATTGGCTCCCGTTTGTCACCGCAAAAGGCATAGCTGACGTCAATCACGAGTAGGACCGGACGGTCGCCCAGGCCGGCCTCGGCGCCAAACCCCGCGGCGGCGAAAATACCCTGATCGCGGTCTGATATATAAGCGTCCCAAGGCCGTTTTTTGTCACTCATAAAATGTCTCTCCGCGATNTATANATTTCTTAAGGATTAACATCAAAATAATAGACTGGACAGCACCCTTGTCACGCGCGATTTATAGCACAATTAATACACCTCACGATTTACGGAGAATTGTTACGATGGATTTAACGGGTGAATATCGGATTCCGGCAACCCGAGACGAGGTTTGGGCGGCCCTCAATGATGATGAGGTGCTGAAGCAGTGCATTGACGGTTGTGAGGAACTTACAAAAGAATCGGATACCGAATTTTCCGCTCGCGTGACAGCAAAAGTTGGGCCGGTTAAAGCTAAGTTCTCCGGAAAGGTCACGCTGTCAGAGTTGGACCCCCCCAACGGTTATACCATCTCCGGTGAAGGGCAGGGGGGCGTGGCCGGGTTTGCCAAAGGTGGCGCCACAGTAAAACTCACAGAAGATGGTGCTGATACGATCTTAAATTATGCGGCCAAAGCAGAGGTCGGAGGTAAGCTCGCAAGTGTTGGCAGTCGGCTCATCGAGGGGGTTGCGAAGAAAACAGCGGATGATTTTTTTGGTAAGTTTAGTGATATCGTGGGGGGAGATGCAAAGGGGGCGGAAAAGACTACCGAAATCGAGCCCGAAGCGCAGCAAGCAGCCACTGCGTCAAGGGAGGCGCCCCAAACTTCTGAGGGAAGCGGTATTCCGGCCATTTGGTGGGGTGTTGGTATCGTGGTTGTCGGGGCCATCTTGTTATTCGCCTTCGGAGGATAGCCAGCCCAGAAACCTGTTTTTAACATAATCCATAAGGTGACATAAGCTCCTGTTTTTTATCAATTAAATAGCTTGAGCTTTTGATAATTTCGAGAAATCACTTGATCTTTAGGGCAGAGCTTTTAATATAAAGTTCTGCTATGGATGTGGGTTGCCAAACTGGGACTCACCTCTACTAATCGCCAGTCCGATAGGATGGCAGACGACTTAGGTACGTTGCTTCTACAGGAGGATGGAACCGCTATGACAACATCAAACACATGTCCCGTTTAGGCATTGAACACTGGGTAGCTGCCCAGAGTTTTAGCCATCTGTTGTATGCATTGTGAACCGGTTCACAGCTTGGGCCGTATTCATGTTGTGTGGAATGCAAGATTGAAAGCCAACACAAAAACTGCGGGAGAATAAAAATGACGGTTGCGACTTTACCAATACTCTCAGGTGACAGTGGCTTTTCGGGGTATCTGAAAGAAATAAAGCAATTTCCGATTTTGAGCGCTGAAGAGGAGTTCATGCTTGCAAAGAGCTACACGGAGCATGGAGAACCTGAAGCGGCGCACAAACTAGTGACGAGCCACCTTCGTCTTGTCGCAAAAATCGCCATGCAGTACCGGGGGTATGGATTGCCGGTAGCCGATCTAATTTCCGAAGGCAACCTCGGGCTCATGAGAGCGGTAAAAAAGTTTGAGCCAGACCGCGGGTTCCGTTTGTCTACCTACGCCATGTGGTGGATTAAGGCGTCCGTGACAGAATACATCCTCCGGTCTTGGTCGCTTGTGAAGTTGGGTTCCATGTCTGCGCAAAAAAAGCTGTTCTTCAGCCTCCGGAAGGCTAAGCGAAAGTTGGGTATTGTCGATGCTCAAGAGATCAATCCGGAAGACGCTGCGAGGCTGTCAGAACAATTTAACATGCCGGCAGCAGATATCGCTCGAATGGATCGGAGGATGACGGCCCGAGATTTCTCCCTGAACGCGCCTGTCTCCTACGCCGAAGAAGACGGCATGGAGTTTATGGATACTCTTGAAGATGAAGGCCTCAGCCCTGAGGCCATCGTGATGAACGGACAAGAAGCCGAGGTCCGTCATCACTACTTGAAAGAGGCAATGAGAGAATTGTCGGACAGGGAGCGCCATATTTTCATCGAACGGCGGCTAACGGAGGATCCCATCACCCTCGAAGCGTTGGGTGTCCAATATGGAATCAGTCGGGAGCGGGTAAGGCAACTTGAAAATCGGGCCTTTGATAAAGTTCAAAAAGCGGTTCACAGTGCTGCATTCGAAGGTGACCGTGCATAACCAAACATTTTTTAACTTGGTTCAGGCCCCCAATGCGGTACGTCGTTGACCAGCGAGTCTTAGACCGGCTTTGAGTAGATGCGGCGGGCTTACACGTGATTATTTGGCGGGGAAAGATTAAAAAAACAAGCCATTTCGTCCTTGGCCCCTTGACCTTAAGCGGTTCCCGACCTAAATCACTGGCACTCTCGTTCTGAGAGTGCCAGTTTTTTTACATTTAGCGTTTTAACGCCCTCAGTTAGGGCGTGCCGATAGGAGAATAGTTACATGGGATTTAAACCTCTACACGATCGCATTGCCGTGGAACGCGTCAGCGAAGAAGAAAAAACAGCAGGCGGCATTATCATTCCGGATACGGCTCAGGAAAAACCCTCTGAGGGTAAGATCGTATCCGTTGGACCAGGGGCTCGGAAGAAAGATGGCTCCTATGCCGAGATGGAAGTCAAAGTGGGTGATCGCGTCTTGTTCGGAAAATGGTCCGGCACGGAAGCGAAAATAGACGGCAAGGACGTGCTGATTATGCAAGAGTCCGACGTCATGGGTATCATCAACTAAATCGTAATCATTGGGAATCAGGAGAAAAAGACGATGGCAGCGAAGGAAGTAAAGTTTGGAGCGGATGCACGTGCCCGCATGTTGGCGGGTGTTGATGTATTGGCCGATGCGGTAAAGG
>NHHQ01000144.1 GCA_002170915.1 Rhodospirillaceae bacterium TMED167
TTAACTTCAATTTTATTTCCAAATTTTTTAAGAGCGTGAGTGGCAACTAAACCAATGCCAAGCGGCATACAGCTTGCAGTAGTTATTTGTTTAACGTTGTGAGTTAAATCGCAAAGAAAAATTTTTAATGGTTTGACCGAAGAGTTTCTATTGAACACTGTGCATTAGCCCCGCAAGTTCTGTAACAAATCCGATTTGGATTTGCTTGTGCCTATCTAGTGAAAATATTTTTCTCAAAGAGGTTCGAGAAAACTCAACTTTTTTCTCAGCCAATCGTTCAAAGCTCGTTAGCTCCTATTAACTTTTCAGCAGCGACTCCCATTTTCATGAGGTCACGATAGATATCCCGATAAAATTTTGCTGAGGCTATGAACACAGACGCATCTCTCTCGTTTAAAATATCTTCTGGGGGATGAACGCTTATTCCACCTATAAATTTACCATGCTTCTCCGGATCGTTGTCTACAAAGAACTTTATTCTGTGCATCACGGATTTTTGCTCGGCCAGCCGCATTGCGTATTCTCCTGCACCCCAGACGATTATTTTCTGTTTATCGCATCCCTTTACACGTTTACCAGAATCCTCGTGAGCTGACAAATTGCCTATCTGAGGCCGGAGGTGATAATCAAAATTTATCATCGTGGCACCAACTTCCTGCAAATTCTTATACAATGTTGTCGCGGCGGATTTTGCCTCCTCGCCAATGTCCTCACTTTTAAAATTAGAGCTTATTTGGAAACTACATCCTGTTAGCCCGAATTCTTTGATTTTACTAGTAAAAGCTTTAAGTTCATTTTCAGAAATATTTTCCGGGACAAGAATATACTTTATTATTACCTTATCACCGCCGGCTGCATGATATTTTCTTAAATTATCCAGTGTTACTTTTAACCTGTTTTTACCCCTCACACGAATAAATGTATCATTGGTACCCGCATCAATACTTGAAGTAATAGATACTTGATCGGACCTTAGATATCGCTCTAAAGCAGGACTAAATTTGGTGGCATTAGTAAATAAATGATTGTGAATTGGTTTATATTCATCAACAATATTTGGGAAAATCGTCTCAAAAGACTCAAGCAGTACCGACTCACCCCCGCCCCAAACCAGGGATAAATTGCTACTTAAAGCATTGTTTTTCTTTAAATCACCCATCAATGTTGCAATGTCGTATGAGGGTAATTTTCCCCCGTAATAGGTTTCGCTACAATAGGTACAACGCAAATTGCAAACAGAGTGATTTTCAACCGATATGTGGGAGATAAGCAAACTATCGAGTGACGGCCATTCATCTTCTTTAAGCCAAGGACAGCCGCTGCATTCGGTCTCTTTGCCCTGGTTTATATCCTCATAAAGTTTTTTCTTTTGATCTTTAATAACCTTATAAGAGACTTCCTCGTTTGATTGTGCGCGGCAAATCTCAACATCGCCCTTCATTTTTCCATTTACGAAAAACCTTTTACAGCAATGGCGTAAAACATCGGGCGCCGCATAAACGGCATGATGCAAAGATTCACAACTCAATGTTTTTTTCAATGTATTATCCCGCGAGAACGCCTCGTAGCGAGGCTTGTATCAAACGACACACATCTTCTTCTTTATTAAGACCAAAGACATTAACGCATAAAACCGTAACCTAAGATTCGATTTTTAAAGCCTTTATTTGCACTTAAACAACCAAATTTCAATGGTAATTACCAAAATCAATCGTGTATTTTATCAACATTGGAGCTTGATTCAGCCGGGTAATTGGCAAAACAAATTGACTCAAAGCCCTTTACTCTCTCGCTCCAAGAGAGTGAGTCATCATAAAAATGTTTAAAGAAAGTTTGTGAAAATTTATCTTTTTTAGTTACGGAAGGAAAATAATCGGCAAATGGTTTCTTCAAATTTTTATCATTTTCCAATACGTCTATTATCTTGGAATAAAATTCCGATCGCCGATCGAGGTCATTGCTAAATTTTTTATAAATTTTATTCACCATCGTATAAACATGACCAGACATTCCCCGTAAATAAAATGGCAAGTATTGATCCACTCGAACCTCATACTCTCTAAGAAATTCGAGGATAAGTGGCCATGCACCAAAATAACCGGTCACATGATTTTCGCTTAAAGTGTTTACTATCGATCCTTCCCGGTCATTTTTTACATAAAGAACTTTGTCAAATTTAAATATTGAATTTGCCGCGTAGTACATTTGAAAAATTACCGACATGTCCTCATGATAGCCTCTTGGAAACTGAATATTGTATTGATCAAAAATGGATTTCTTTGCCGCGGTGTAAATGACTGATCCGTCCATATTCATCCCTAAATAGTGCTGCACTAATAAGTCGCGGGCCAACGGCATTTTCTCGAGATCCCGTCGTCTCGGAACAGTGTATTCTCCCGCTGATAAATCTGAAAAATACGTCCAATTAAATGTTATAAGATCGTAGTCTTTAGCTGCGAAAATGGCACTCAAGCATTCCAAGGTTTTTTCGAGAAGAAAATCATCACCGTCTAAAAATAAGATGTATTTGCCCCGCGCGTGCGAAAGTCCATCATTACGTGCTAGCCCTGGACCCCCATTTTGTTGGCGCTGAATTACCCTAATATTCAAGTCAGCTATGTATTGTAGCGCTCTCTGTACTGTTTTATCCTCAGAGCAGTCATCAATTACGATTACTTCAAAGTTACCTTTGGCTAGAGATTGTCTCTTCAAGCTGTCTAAGCACGTGCCAATGTACGCCTCTTTGTTAAAGGCAGGGATAATTACCGAAAAAATTATGGACAGTTCTTCGAATTTCATAGTACCAATTCGCAAAGTATTTCATAGCAGAAAGGCACAGTAACGAACGTGTCCTTTCCTCAAAAGCGAGTAAATCCTACAAACCGCATATGCAAGATGAACGGCCAAACTTCGTAAGGTCACCATTGTAAAGTTGCAAAAAATGCAACTATTTGCGGAATATTATTCACGCCTGTCTCTCAACTAATCAAGATTTTTCTCTTTTTATTAGATTAGAACATCTCTTTCTTCATATACCGTGCAAGATCTTTGATGAAAACCGGGTAGTAAATAGGCGTAAATAATGGGAGCGAGTGCTAAAGAATGCATTACGAACACCCTGAACTGCTCGCCCTCATTTTGTTAAATCAAGTGCATAAACAAGAAAGAGCCAAATTCAAATCCTGGATGGCCAAACGCGTGTCTGAGGAACAGAAAAATCATGTTAAGCCCAACAAACGGCCGTCAAAAAACAAATATGCGACATCGTAGAAGAGACGCTGTTTGATTATTTTCAATTACTTAGAATGTAAAAAACTGTAAACGACTTAATTTTAAGTCTGTCGTGTATACCAATTCCACCACGTCCGCTTAGTGCTGGGTAGATCCCACTTTCTAGCCCGTTGCCCTGACCGGAGCAACCTTCTCTTCACTGGTCTCACTGGCCCGTCATTGGCCCGTCATTGGCTCTACCTCAGATCCTTATGCCCCTTGGCCAGCGCTCGCCCGGCTCCCTTTCNGCAGCAGNAGAGGCTGGACGCGCAGAGGCGCGGCGTTTTATGCTCTCCAGAAGCAGAACGGAGCCCGACCTCATGACCTATGCCGCCCTCAAACACGCGATCACGGAAGATCAGATCCTTGAATATGAGAGCTATGGCGTGGTCTGCGTCCGCGACCAGTTTGATCAAGCCTGGGTTGATAAAATGATGGATGCGGCGCTCGGCCATATGACGGCTCCNCAGGGGCCGCTCTTTGTCCAGGACGATGAGGANGATCCCGGCAAGTTCGTCACCGGTACTCACATGTCCCGCTTCAACGACAAATTCATGCACTGCGCCGTCAACTCACCGGCGGCGGAAATCGCTGCCCGGCTCATGCGGCTTGACCAGGTTAGATTTTTCTACGATCAGCTGTTTATCAAAGAGCCCGGTACCCTCGCGCCCACGGCGTGGCACAACGACCTGCCCTTCTGGCCGTTTGACGGTTCCCACGTAGCCTCTGTCTGGATCGCTTGCACACCGGTCAGCATGGCGACCAGTGGGCTTGTTTATGTGGCTGGATCCCACAAATGGAACAAACTCTATAAGCCCGTACCGGCAACACCCCGGGACAATTTTATGCTCGATGAAGCCAAGGACTTCGAAGACTGTCCGATGTTTCACACCGAGTTCGACAATCCGGACTATAAGTTCCTGTCCTGGGACATGGCGCCTGGAGATTGCCTCATCCATCACCCATTAGCGGTGCACGGATCGGGTAAAAACGCCTCTAACGACCAGCGCCGGGTGGCCTTGTCGCTCCGGTATTTCGGAGGAGATGCCAGTTGGCACGGCCCACGCACCGCCTTCGCCGTTCCCGGCACCGAGAAGGATACGGGCCGAGGCGAACTGTTCGAGCCCGGAAGACTGCCCATAAACGATGAGATATTTCCCATCGTGTGGGAAGTGGCATAGGCACCAGTCAGGAGGAGATACCATGCATGTGGATGGCGGCTNTCATTGCGGAAATCGATGAAACGCGGGTGGGCATTTGCCACTGCTAGGACTGTCAACGCATGTCCGGAGTGCGGCAATCGCATTTACGCCACCACCGATGAAGACGCACCAGAGGGCACCGAAAAANTGTTTGGTATCCGCGTTGGGACCATCACCCAAAAGGACCAACTGCGCTCCCGACGACAGATCTGGACACGCTCCGCGCAACCCTGGATCAACGATTTCTTGGACATCCCGGCGCTTGAGACGCAACCGGACGGGCATGTGGCGCCGGTACATAAGGAGTAAAGCATTTTAGACANAGGTACGGCGGCAATAGGGTGGGCGCCCTCGAGCGGCCCTGACCACTTGATCATTTCCACCCGCTAATTAATCCGCTATTTTTACTATATAAAAAAATCAAACTCTAAAAAATACAGGGCAGGATTTTACTATGGGCATGCGCTATTTCGGCACTTCGGTCCAACGCCAGGAGGATCATAAGTTCCTGACGGGGAACGGGCGTTACGTAGATGATATTGAATTGGCGGGCATGCTCCATGCAGCGTTCCTTCGGGCCGACACCGCCCATGCCCGGATCAACAGTATTGACACCAGCCAGGCCAAGAAGCTCCCCGGCGTGCACGCTGTTTATACCCTTGATGACCTGGGAGCCCCCTATCCGGATAAGCCGATGGTAACGGCCTATGGATCGCCCCTGCTCAAACAGCCCATTTGCCAATATCTTTTGGCCAAGGATGAGGTGTGTTTCGTCGGCCAGACGGTCGCCCTGGTGATAGCGGAAAGCCGTCATATCGCCGAGGACGCGGCGTCTCAAATCATTGTTGATTATGAGCCGTTACCCGCTGTGGCAGATTGCAGGACGGCGCTCGACCCGGATACGCCAGTCGCGCACCTGGGCACAGACAATAATCTGGTCGGCAACTTCTACAATAAGTATGGCGACATAGAGGAGGCCTTCGAGCAAGCCGCTCATGTTCTGAATGTTGATTTTCTGGAACATCGAGGCGGATGCCACGCCATGGAATGTCGCAACATTCTGGTAAATTACGACGCCAGCCTGGATGAAACAACGATCCACCTCACCACCCAGGCTCCATTTCTAATCCGCCGCTTAATGGCACGTTTCTTCGAGGAGGATGAAAGCAGAATCCGCATCGTCTGCCCAGATGTAGGCGGCGGCTTCGGCCCAAAAAACGGTCCCCACCCCGAGGAATTTGTGCTCGCGGTGGTGGCGAAAAAACTCAAACGGCCCGTGAAATGGATCGAGGACCGCAGGGAACATTTTACAGCAACATGGATCGCTGGGGACCAGCAGTGGACTATGGAGGTCGCGTGCGATGAGGCGGGTAAGATCCTCGGTGCCCGGGGGCGGGTCATCCACGAAATGGGCGCGTTCGTGCCTTATGGATTGCTGCTGCCCGCCACAAGCCTGTTTCCTTTGCCGGGTCCCTATGCCGTCCCCGCCATGGATGTCACCCTGGACGCCGTCTTTACNAACAAAATTTGCACCGCACCGGTACGGGGNGCGGGGNGGCCGAACGCGGCCTATGCCATGGAACGNCTGATCGAGACGGTNGCGCGTGCNTTGGATTTAGATCCNGCTGAGGTGCGCCGACGCAACTTTGTCCGCAAAGACCAGTTCCCTTATGCCACCGGCGGCATGCTGCCGAGCGGTGATCCCGCCGTTTATGACAGCGGGGATTTCCACCAACTCCTGGAGATGGCGCTGGAAAAAGCAGACTATGCCGGTTTCGCGGCGCGCCAGGAAGCGGCCCGCGAAGAAGGCCGGTATCTTGGGATCGGCTTGTCGTCCTGCATCGAGGACACCGGCTTCGGTCCGTATGAAGGGGTCAAGGTCAAGGTCCAGCCAAGCGGCAAAGTCCTTCTGCAAACAGGCGCCGCAAGCCAGGGACAGGGCCACCAAACGGTCTATTCGCAGATCGTGGCGGACGAGCTTGGCGTCAACATCGAGGACATTGTATACCAGTCTGCCGACACTGGCGTGGTGCCTCACGGCATCGCGACCGCGGGCAGCAGGGTGACAGCCAACGCCGGTCCCGCCTCCCAAGACGCCGCCCGCCAGGTCAGGACCAAAGCACTCAAATTCGCTGCGGAACTCATGGAGGTGCCCGAGGAAGAGTTAGAAATCCAAGATGGTATCGTGCGTGGCAAACCTGAGCTTGGACATAACGTCAATATTTCGCTGGCGGAGCTGTCTCTTAAGCTGAGTCCTTTGATGAACGGCAAGGTGCCGGAAGGGTATGATCCGGAACTGGAAGCAACCTCGTTTACGTCCTCGAGCGGCGTGCCCCACGCCAGCGGCAGCAGCATTGCCGAGGTCGAGGTCGATATCGAGACCGGTGGCATCAAACTCCTCAACTATGTGATTTCCCACGATTGCGGCACCATGATCAATCCCATGCTGGTGGACGGTCAAATCGTCGGCGGGGTCGTCCATGGCATCAGCAACGCCATGTTCGAACGCATGGTCTATGACGACAACGCCCAACCGCTCTCGACAAATTACGGCGAATTCCTGCTGCCCATCGCCACTGAGATGCCCCCCATCCATGTGCTGCACCAGGAAACACCCTCCCCGCACAATGAATTGGGCGTGAAGGGTGCAGGCGAAGGGGGCACCATACCGGCCGCCAACGCCATCATCGCCGCCATTGAAAACGCGCTGTCGCCGTTTGATATCGTCATCAACGACCACCCGGTGGATCCGCAACGTATTTGCGAATTGCTGGACGAAGCCGAGGCGAGCGCCGCCTGACCATACCGGATACCTTATTATGGAACTCAACTACGAATTTAACATCGCCGCTGACGTCCACCACGCCTGGGCCGTGTTGTTGGACGTCCCCCGCATCGCCCCCTGCCTGCCGGGCGCAGAACTGACAGAAGTCGTCGCTGACAATCAGTATCAAGGTACCGCCTCCGTCAAACTGGGGCCGGTCAAATTGAGTTTCGCCGGTGAAGCAGAACTCTTCGACGTGGACAATGACGCGCATACGGCCAAGATGCGGGCCAAGGGTTCTGACAAAAAGGGCCGCGGCACTGCCAACGCTGATGTTACGTTTGCTCTCAATGCGCTTGGAGACGGACGCACGCGCATTGACGTACGGGCAGACCTCACATTAGCGGGCACCATCGCTCAATACGGGCGGGCGAGTGGTTTGATCGATCAGATGGCCCAGCAGATCATCGCTACGTTTGTAAAAAACCTAGAGGCCGAGATGGCATCTGACGCTGCGCCAACGGACCCGGCGCCGGCATCGGATAATCGACAATCTCCTGAGGAATCTCCTGACGTGGACGCCAACACGGCTGAGACTGACGAAACGCCAGATCCAGCGGGACCGACGGCAAACGCAGTCAGCGACAACAGCATTTCCGGCCTGTCTCTCCTCTTTCGCGCCCTTGCCGCCATGATCAAGGGCTGGTTTTCCCCTGGCAAAAAATAACGGACGTATCCTATGAAAGCCGCACCTTTTACCTACCATGACCCGACAAGCCTAGATGACCTGATCGGTCTGCTCGGCACCCTGGAAGACGTTAAACTGCTTGCGGGCGGGCAATCCCTCATGCCCATGCTGAACATGCGCTTTGCCCAGCCAGATCACGTCATTGATCTCAACGGCATCGCCGGCCTGGACGGAATCTCAGACGCTGGCGGAATCCTGACCCTGGGGGCCATGACACGCCAGTCGGCATTGCTGAACAGCCCGGATATTGCCGCGAAGGTTCCGGTGATGCAGGAAGCGCTCGGCTGGGTCGGTCATTTTCAGACGCGCAATCGGGGCACCCTCGGTGGCTCCTTGTGTCACCTTGACCCGTCGGCCGAGCTGCCCACAACCGCCCTCCTCCATGATGCCCAACTGTCAATTGTGGGGCCAGAGGGCGAGCGGCAGGTGGCAATGCAGGAATGGGCCCTCGCGTATATGATGCCGAGCATTGCCGAAGATGAAATCTTGACCGCCGTGACCATCTCGCCGTGGGCGACACCCGCGGGCCATGCCTATGAGGAATTTGCCCGGCGCCATGGGGATTTTGCTATCGTAGGAGTTGGCGTCCTGCTCAGCGTCGACAACGGATCTGTCACCCGGGCAGCCATCGCCATCGCCGGTGCCGATCAGGTTCCTTATCGACTGACAGACGCGGAAAGCGCGCTGGTTGGGCAACCGGCCAATGAAGAGAGCTTCGCCGCCGCCGGAGAAATCGCGCGGTCGCATGAAGCCATGTCAGACGCCTACTATTCGGCAACCTACCGCCAGCGGCTCGCCGCCACGTTGACAAAACGGGCCGTGACCAAAGCCGCTGCCCGGGCAAATGGAGATGCAATATGACCGATACCCGCGACATCACTCTGACAGTGAATGGAGACAGTTACACCGGCACCGCTGAGACACGGATGCACCTCGCGGATTTTCTGAGGCTCAATCTAAAACTCACTGGTACCCATCTCGGGTGCGAACATGGCGTCTGCGGCGCCTGCACGGTGCTGGTCGATGGCGACGCCGTGCGGTCGTGTCTGATGCTGGCAGTTCAAGCTGCAGGAAAAGAGGTCACCACCGTTGAAGGCCTCGCAGACGGCGATGAATTGAGCCCTTTGCAGGCTGCCTTCTCCAAGCATCACGCCCTCCAATGTGGCTTTTGTACACCGGGCATGCTTACATCACTGACAGCGTTTCTCCGGGATAATCCGCGCGCAAGCGAGACCGACATCCGGGAAGCGATCTCCGGTAACATCTGCCGCTGCACAGGATATCAATCCATCGTAGCGGCCGGCGTGGAGGCGGCTCGAACGGGTCAATTAGATTAGCGGAGAGATTCTCGCCGGGCAATTGGGATAAGACGCCAAAAACCGACGTTAGTAGTCGTCCGGGCTTTTTTCGTCCTCTGGCGTGACCAGGTCCTTGTCGATCGGCTCACCGCCAAGGGAGACGATCATATCCTTAATTTCGCTGACAATTTGTTTCAGCTCATCCCGGTCCGTGCCGCGGGACACAAGGGTGCAGCCAAAATTACCAGACCGCATAAATGGATAGCTGCCAATATCAACGTCCGGGTGACGGTCTTGGATCTCACTAAGCCCCCTGGCGACAGCCCCTTCCGGCAAATAACAAGCAACCGATTCCGACAGCACCTGCTTGCCCGTCAAGAGAGAAGGTGCATAGCCTTCGAACATGGCCCGCATGATGGACGGCACACCGGCCATGACATAGACGTTTTCCATCCGAAACCCGGGCGCCTTTGAGACTGGATTGTAAATTAGCTCGGCGCCCACGGGCACCTCCGCCATTTTCAACCGGGCCTCATTTAGGTTTTCTTTTTTAATGAAGCTCTCCAGAAGCTCGACTGCCTCCTTCCGACGCTCGATTTCCACGCCAAAGGCCTTGGCAATACACGCTGCCGTAATGTCATCATGGGTCGGACCAATCCCGCCTGTGGTGAAGACATAGGTATATTTGGCCCGGCATTCATTAATGGCGCCGACGATGACGTCTTCCACATCGGGAATAACGCGAGCTTCCGCCAGCCGAATGCCCATTTCCGTGCAGCGCGACGCGAGCCAATTTAGGTTAGCGTCCTTCGTCCGTCCAGAGAGCACCTCGTTGCCAATGACAAGGGCGCAAGCGGTGATGGTATCTTGATACTCCATGGTCTATGAATGGCGTAAACAGCGGGCCAAGGCAAGGCCCTCTGCGCCCGTCCGGGCATAATCCCGGGTCACAGGCCAGCGTCGGATCACAGAAAATCCTGAAGCAGGGCCACAAGGGGGATATCGGCAGCCGGCATGGCAAATTCACTGAGGCGCATCGGGCGTACCCATTTAAGCTCCTGGCCTTCCTGCGGGCTGGGCGTGCCGTGCCACATCCGGCAGACGAACAGCGGCATCAAGAGGTGAAAGTCGTCATAACTATGGGATGCGAAGGTAAGTGGCGCGAGGCAGCTCCGAGTGATATCGATGGCCAGTTCTTCCCGGAGCTCCCGGATGAGCGCGGCCTCGGGCGTCTCCCCAGCGTCCACCTTCCCGCCCGGAAACTCCCACAGACCGGCCATGGCCTTGCCCTCAGGCCGTTTGGCGATGAGGACACGGCCGTCCACATCGATCAGCGCCACAGCGGAGACCAGCACGGTGGGCCGATCGCGGCCTACACCCCGCTCATCGGCCTCGAGGCACCTGGGGTCAGGACCGGTAATCGGCATTGATCGAGATGTAGCCATGGGTGAGATCGCAGGTCCA
>NHHQ01000145.1 GCA_002170915.1 Rhodospirillaceae bacterium TMED167
TTTGTGGGTCAGGAACGTCTAATACTTGCAATGTAAAACAAGTGGCGCAGACTGCGACCTGCATATGGTAGAAATATTCGTTAGAAAATTCCTCTTCTGTTACAAAAGCATTACCGATAGGCATGTTTCCGAAATCAAAAAATGGGGTTACCTCGGCTGTGCAGATTCTACATTTTTTCATTATTTAATTATGATTTTAGGTTAATTTTACTTAAGATATAATAATTACGGCTATATTAAGGGACGATATAATTTTTTCTCGCCGTTTATTTTCTCGGTGAGGGTTTTTCCCTATAAGGAAATTTACTGCACCCATAAATGTCGCGCAGTTTCTAGTAAGACGTTGCACATTTAGGGTGCAAAAGTAAAAATTCGCTTTCGGCGCTCGCTCCAATACAAGAGAAATTGCCTCCTTTCGAGCAAAATTTAAGCCCTTATGTTTCTTAAGAAGGTATAAAATACTCCAAGCGTAATTCCAATCCTTTCGCCAGTTAAGTCGCACGGATCGTCGCGTGGAATCGCTGTTTATGTGGTGCGCCTTAAAATCAGGTAAGATTATTAGGCTATAGCCAGATTGGGTAAGTCGATAGGATAGTTCACAATCCTCGTTGTATACGAAAATATTTTCGTCAAAGCCCCCAATTTCTTTTAAGGCCTCGGTGCGATATGAGGCTACAGTGCCTGAAGTAAACCAGGTACAAAAATGCCCACCAATTTCAAAGTCCGCTTTGATGCAACGCAATTCTCCGGGTTCCATTACCCAAAACTCAAGGCCTTGTCCTTGAGTGTAAAGTCCCGGGGCTACGCAAACGACTGTGTCATCTTCTTTGCCAACCGCATACATATTATTCAGAGCTTTTAAGTTAATCTTCGCATCTAGCGAAATTGTTAGCACAAATGGCGTATTAACAGACGCCAATCCTCGATTTACAGCGCGTCTATAACCTCGTTTCATGGAATTTTCAAAAATCTTAAATTTCGGATATTTCTTACTGGTTTGAGCAACAGACCATCCCAAGTCGCATTATTGACGATGAAAACTTCTTCAAATTCAGAGATTTCCTTGAAGCTTCTCTCTATTATTCCGCCCGAGTTGTAGTTGGCAATTATAGCCATTACATCATCGCGTAATCCCATGAGTGACTCTAAATTAGTTTCTTGGGAGGTTTAAAGCGTTTTCCAGGTCATGAGCTGCTGAATCCCTCTCCGAGAGAATTGGATTTTTAATGGGCCAATCTATTCCTAATGCCGCATCGTTCCAACTAATAATACCCTCTGAGGGAGCATGCCGATGTTCTGTTAACTTGTAGGCAACAATAGCATCCTCGTTTGAGACAACTTGAAAGCCATGAGCAAACCCCGGCGGAATCCATAGGTGTTGTCCAGAATTCGCCGATAAAAATATCCCGGTCCATCTGGCAAAGTTAATTGAATCCGTTCGAATGTCGAGTATCACATCCCAAATCTTTCCGCGCAACACTGTTACAATTTTACCTTGTGCGAACGGATTTTGGTAATGCAGTCCGCGAATGGTGCTACGGCACGAGATAGAGTAACTGTCTTGACAAAATTTAGTCTCGATACCTAATTCAAAATAATCATCCTCAGAATACACAGTACAAAAGCTTCCGCGGCGATCATCGTAGACGCCTGAATCTATTAACTTGGGTCCAGGTAATTCTATTGCCAATAATTTCATTGAATTTCTGAGATTAACGATTGTAAATATTTGCCATAAGAAGAATTTTTTATTTTTCCTAAATATTCTTTTATTTGTTCTTTTTCTATCCAGCCCATGATCCATGCAATTTCTTCGATGCACCCAATCCATAGCCGTTGCCGACTTTCAATTGCAGCTACGAAGTTAGAGGCGTCAAGAAGGGCACTCTCCGTGCCAGCATCATGCCAGGAAAAACCGCGACTAAGGTTTTCTAAGTTGAGGCGCCCTTGCTCTAAATACAGGTTGTTTAAGTCGGTGATCTCTAGTTCTCCGCGATCGGATGGCTTTAATTTTCTTGCTAACTTTGGGGCATCGTTTGGGTAAAAATAGAGACCTGTCACGGCGTAATTTGATTTGGGATTGGCGGGCTTTTCAACAATATTCTCAATGGTGCCATTTTTTCTGAGATTAACCACCCCATACCGATGCGGATCTTTGACTTCGTGACAAAATATTGTGGCATTTTGTCCATCATGAATTTTTTGGAGCCTCGACCCCAGGCCTGCTCCAAAAAAAATATTATCACCTAGGATTAATGCGACAGATGTACCATCAATAAATTTTTCGGCTATCAAAAGTGCTTCGGCAATCCCATTCGGAGCGTTTTGCTGACCGTACGAAATTGATACGCCCAACCGACTTCCATCTCCGAAAAGTTTTTTGAATTTTGGCAAGCCTTCTTTTGTTGATATAATAAATATTTCTCTAATACCTGCCAGCATTAGTACGGATAGGCTGTAGTAGATCATAGGCTTATTGTATATAGGCAGTAGATGTTTATTTATATTATTGGTGAGTGGATATAAGCGAGATCCAGTTCCACCGGCGAGCAAAATACCTTTGCGCATAGTTTAGCTCCCATTCCCAAGACCAATACGATTAAGACCATATTGTCCGGCTGTGATCGGCTTCCACCATTCTTGATTTTCGAGATACCAACGCACGGTAGACACAAGTCCTTGCCCAAATTTAATGTTGGCTCTCCAACCTAATTCTTTTTCTATTTTTGATGCGTCCATTGCATATCGATAATCATGACCTGGCCTATCAGTAACATATTCTATCAAGGAATCGTAACTGGGCGAAGCTGGAGCCAATTCACCGATAGCTAAGCATAGTGCCCTAACGACCTCTAAATTGGGGATCCGATATCCGCTTCCTAAGTTATAAGAATCCCCAGGAATGGCGTTTTTTAAAACCTGGTGTATTGCTTCAGCATGATCATCTACATGAATCCATTCCCTAATATTGGTTCCGTCACCGTAAACAGGTAAGGACATTCCTGAGAGAGCTCGAAGAATGATCAAGGGTATGAATTTTTCCGGAAATTGCCGCGGGCCATAAGTGTTGCAACCAAGAGTAATCAGTGTGGGAAGTTTGTGAGTGAAAAAATATGACCTCGTCAGCATGTCTGCTGATGCCTTTGATGCCGCATATGGTGATCTCGGGTTACTTGGCGATTGCTCGTTAGCTTCCCCGGATCTTAGAGAGCCATATACCTCATCAGTTGAAACCTGGAGGAATCTGAAGCACCGTTGTTTTTCTAAAGGTATTTTTTGCCAGTAGTTTAGTGCTGTTTGAAGTAAGATATTAGTACCAACGATGTTGGTACTAACAAACTCTTTTGAGGACTCAATTGAACGATCAACGTGCGACTCCGCTGCAAAATTAATAATTGCATCGGGCTGAAACTTCGACAACAAGGAGGCCATTAATGCCGTGTCTTTTATATTACCTTCTACGAACTCAAAACCGAGCCTATGTTCAACTTCAATCAAGTTTTGTCGGTATCCGGAATAAGTTAAGGCATCTAAAACAATAACTTTATCATTGAAATTTAACGCCTTTCTTACGAAAGCAGATCCGATAAAACCGGCGCCCCCAGTTACTATGTAGGTGCTCATCTTGTTTTATTACTGTCGCTATAAAGACAGTGTGTTTTGATTCTATGTGTACCCATATCACGAGCCATTTTATTGATTTGAAAATCGAGATTATTAGTGAGAAGAGGTAGAACTAATCATTAACCTTACCCTAAATTCCTGGGAAAATCGCAGAAAAATAAGTAAAATAAACAAAAGCGTAACAAATAATAAATGCGGCATTTATAATAAAAGTTCTAATCGTAATGGGGTTCACTTGCAATTAATTCGGGTAGTAGGTCATGTTAGGATGTCGGGTTAATAGTTGATTAGAAAACAACCCAAATATTTAAGAGATATTCAAATATACATTCGAGAATAGCATTCTTGATTAATCGAAGTCACACTTTTTCAGAATATGCCCAATAAACTTGCTGAAAAACGATTCAAAATCGAATAGCGCCCAACGCCTTAGAGTTAACAGTATCATTACAGCGCTTCTCAACTGCCAAAATACCAAGTCCACCCCGAAGATGGTGCAGCGTGTTAATACTGTCTGTCCCGTGTATCGATCTTAGGAATGAGTTTCCACTGGATTTGGCTCTGTATGTCTTTTTGCTGTCTTTCCAGCCTTTCTGCTCTGTTATCAATAGAAACTAGTTTTCCTACTAATCTTATCTCTTCATCTCTATCCATCATTGGGCCCTTCTAACTCTCAGAATGAACTTTCGTGTGGTCTTCCTATCGTAAACTCATTGAGTGACCCTTGAGAGGATTTATTCACCCAATCTCTATACACATCTAGCATTCTAGTTCTTCTCAGAAAGTTGATCTCTGGATCGTTCAGTAGAGTTTCAAACAGATGGTCTATACCAGACTCGATCTGAAGGTTTGAGTGTTGATTGACCTTGATCGTGTCAAACTCATCGAAAGAAGTTCTCACATGATGTTTCTGTGTGGGCCTATTCAACTCAAACCAATCAAACTGATCGAGGAACTCTCTGACAGGCTCAGAAAGATACGGTGTGATGAGTTTCTTGTTCCAGTGATCCGAAACCTTCTTATGCCAAAGATAACCAGCACATTCTTCGGGTTGAAAGAATCGTTCCCTAAACTGATCTAATCTTTCCTTAGTCGTTTGGACATTACCCTTCTGAGTATCTAAAGCACTTCTACTCAATCCGTAGTAACTATCTGCACCCCATCCCGATAAGACACATTCTTCTTTGATTTCTGGATAGACATGAAGGAACGGATAGACACATTCAAAGTGGGTCTTTCTCTCACACCCAAAGTCTAATAGACGATGGAAATCATCAGCTAGTTTGTCGGTTGGTATTTCTATTCCAGTGAAGTTCCAACCCATTGTGTCACAGACTTCCTCAGCTTTAGAGAAGTCATACGATGGATTTCCTTCGAGTTGGAATGAATATCCATGAATGGGTTTGTTGAGATAGTGAGCGGATAATCCAATAGAGATAATATCTACACCACCAGACAAGAGAACTGCACATTCCTTCTCTGGTAAGTTCTGGTCGATCTGTTCGATGAGTATGTCCCGAATAGACATACAGACCCTCCTAAAAACTGACAGCCATTTCCTAATCTATAACAATGCCCCTCAAAGTTTCCAATAATATCAAATACCCCCCCCTCCCCTCAAAACCGAGCAGGTTTTGATTGAACTTCCCTAGTATGAAAATAGACCCTTATGAGGTTCTTATGTGAATGTGTGTGAATGATAAGAAAGGGGTGAAAAGTGGTGCCGCTTGGGTGATTTGAACACCCGACCTACGCATTACGAATGCGTCGCTCTACCAACTGAGCTAAAGCGGCAATTCCAGCTTGGTTGCTTTCTTATACCGGTGGGGCTGAAATTACTAGAGTTTCATTGATCCGTCAGCGCGCGGATTCTTTGGTTTAAGTTGGCGCTGACTGCGGCAATCACGGCTGTCCAATCACCGGGTGACGTTTGTCGGAATAGTCGCGCCGAAGGGTACCAGGGCGTGGTTTCTCCGTTAGACCATCGCCAATCAGGGTCATGATGCAGCAGTACCCATACGGGTTTGCCAAGCGCGCCCGCTAAATGCGCAACGGCTGTGTCCGAAGTGATGATAAGATCTAGGGCGCTGATCATCCCAGCCGTATCTTCTAGAGATGCTGGCCCGGTATCGATAATGGGGAATTCCGTCGGCAAGCTCGAGGCAGGTGTTTGGCCTTTCTGCAAGCTAAACCACATGATGTTATCGTCTTCGGCTAGGGCCATCAATTGATCCACCGGAAGCCGCCGACGCTTCTCGACTGGGCTGGTCGGATTGCCACTCCAGTTTAGGCCAANCTTTAAACCGGCATAATGACTGAGTTGGTTTTGCCAAGCTACATGGCGGTGCGAAGCAACCTTTATATATGGCGTTGGGCGGAACAAGTCTGGGCCCCTCAATTCACACAGCCGCGGTATGTCCATCAAGGGGGCATGGACGTCAAACGGTGGGCGGTTCTTCCCAGATCTTAGAATTTCATCAGCGAGATTATTCTCCTCCGCGAGGGGGATCAGTGCCTCTGGCAGTTCTAAAATAACCCGGCCGATGTTAGATTTGGGACCGGGCGCAAAGCGCAGCATGAACAACATGTCGCCCAGCCCCTGCTCGGGATACAGCAATAGGGTGCGCCCTTTAAGATCCTCGCCGGTCCATTCCGGTTGGTCAAAAGAGGGCCGCCGGCCGGGAAATTTAGGCCATCGCCATCGCCATCTCATTTCGCGAAAACCCTCGTCAAAACGTCCCGCGCTCAAAAGGGCGAGCGAGAGATTCCAGTGGGCCAGCGCAAAATCNGGNNCNAGTTCGATGGCCCGTTGGTAACTGGCCAGGCTATCGCCAATCAGGCCTGCGTCTTTTTCGGCATTGCCAAGATTATTATAGGCTTCCGGATCAGACCTCGTAATGATGGCCGCCTGCCTGGCATAATCAAGTGCGGCAGCGGTGTCTCCGGCATGACGACATGCGCTGGCTAAATTACCCAGCGCTTTCGGGTGCTGCGGGTTGAGCCTTATTGCAGACCGAAAGCTCTGTTCTGCAGCTTCTTCCTTACCCAGCCCGCGCAATGCCATACCCAGATTGTTGTGATAATCGGCGACGTCGTTTTTGATTGATAGAGCCGTTGTGATTAGCTGGACGGCAAGACTGTTGTCGTCTTTCTGGTGAGCCGCAACACCCAAAAGGTGCCATAAGTCTGGCTGATCCGGGTGCTCATCCAACAGGGTATCGTAGAGGCCGATGGCCTGATCAACGTAGCCCGAAACGTGCAGATGAACCGCTTTCTGCAGAGCTGTATCAAACGCTTGGCCAGAGTTCGCCATGGTTTTCTGAGTTACTTTTCTTTTTGGGTCGGGGAGGTGGGCGGATCCGGGGCAGCGGACGGTTCCACAGTATCCACATAATCAGGCAAGCTTTGGGCATCTAAAGTTTGAATAATTTCCTGCCCTGACCTATCAAGCGGATTTGAGGCGATCTCATCATCAATCCGCGTCACTCGCGGCGGTATCTTCCACTCCAACGTGTCAAATTTTTCGCACCGACTGCAAACCGGTTCCCACTCNGCGACGGCATTTCCACATTCGTTACAGAGCCAGGCTGAGTCTGGATCGGCGACAGATGCGCGTCTCAGCCATTCCCGTGACGCGTCTACATCGCCGTGCTCGGCTTCCTCAAGTTCTGCCATATAGCGGCATGCGCGGGCCGAGGAGTGACTTTGCGTCGCTGCCAGCAGATGCTCCCGGGCTTCTTGCCACATGCTGGTGGACAGTGCGGCCTTGGCAATGGCGAGATGACTTTCTTCGTGGTCTTTATTATATCCTGCTAACCGTTCAATCGTGCGCATTTTCTCTTGCGGACCCGCGCCCGAGGCGAGTTCTCCCATCACATCTGCCAGGAGCGGATGCGGGTTAGAAACCCAAATTTCTTCGATGACGGCAGCCGCTTTTCGGCGTTTTCCGGCACTTTGCAGCAGGCGGGCGGTCCGGATTGCCGCCGGTACGAAATCCGGCGCTAAATTATTGGCCCGCTGAGCGTGGCTTAGGGCGTCGCCCAGTTTGCCATCGTTTTCCTCCTCTAGACTGCGCTGGAACAGCATCAGCGCCCGCCGCCGTCGTCCTGTCGTGCTGTCGACGGTTTTATTTTTGATGGATTTTTTGACCGTCTTTTCNGCCTTCTCCCAATCCTGTTTTTTGATTTGCAAATCNAACAGCGTGGATGTCGCNGTTTNGGTCTTGGGTTTGAGATTGCTGGCTTGTTCTGCNAACTCCAGCGCGCTGTCCTGGTCGCCCTCCTCCATTGCCTGTTTCAGTTTGCCGCTTAAACCCAAATATTNAGTTTCAGGCNGCTTTGCCATGGCATCAAAGAATTTTCCGGCGGCCTTTTCGTCCCCCGACAACTGGGCGGCTTGGGCAGAGAGCAACATGGTAAGNGGCGGNTCGGCCAGCAGCGCNTCGGCTTTTCGGGACAGNCGGCGGGCNTCNATCGCATCGCCCGCTGCGACGGCCACCATGCCCTGGGTAAGGGCTTTGTATCCCCGTTGCCGGCGCCAGTCCTGACGGGCTCGGCCGATACGCNGGGGNGCGCGCCGNAAAAATGACCAGATCCGNATCNCGGACGCCAATAGAAAGGAGAGGACAANCAGCGCCGCGAAAAGTACACCGACGGAGGTTTCAATCTTATATCCCAGCCACTGCATGGACATCTGGCCGGGATTGTCCGCCAGCAGGGCGGCGCCAAGGCTGAGAGCCGCCAACAAGAGAAGAAACCAAAAGGCTCGAAACATGAGACGGTTACTCGTTGATAGTCAACAAGGTGACAGCTTTGATCTGCAGCCTGTTGAGAACCGTATCGACGGAAATCAGGGCTTCCGCATTTTTAAGCCAGGTCTCTACCTTTAGGGCAGGGGCGGCTGTGAGTGCTTTAAGTTCTGTCACGGCACCAGCTAGGTCAGACTGTCCTAAAGCGCGCTCCGCCCGGGCAACGACGGCTTCCACGCCTACCCCGTTGAAATCGTCGGTCCGACGCCATTTCAGGGAATGGGCTAGCCGGGCAAGCGTTCGGTCCACTAAGCCTTTCCCTTTCGGAAGGTTTCCGGCCTGAACGATGACACCGGCTAGCTGGGCGAATTCTTGACGCAATTGATCCAAGCTGGGCACCCCCTGTTCAGCAGTCTGCAACAAGTCGGTGACGGTCCCGGCAAGGTCGGTCTCTTTAAATTTTAGGTTGGTCAGAATTTGAAGTTCGTTTGAAAAGGACCGGCCGGCGCGCACAGCGGTNCGNAGNTGACCNACANCAAGNAGAAAAGCCCGCGCTTNTNCNCTCTNGTCTGCGGTNGCTGCCNNCGGGANTTTTGTNTCNATAGCGGCCACTTGNTGNGTCAACACNCCCANTCGTTTTCGAGTTTCCGAGGCNATCNANCCCTCGCCTGCCTCCAAAAGGGANAGTCGCTCAGAGAGTTTCTTTAAGGTCGCTTCCGCCGAGTCCGAGCCATTGCTGGCGTCCACCGCGGCAATCATCGTTTTCACCGAGTCTAGTGATCTTTCGAGGGATCTGATTCGAGTGAGGGTCGTGTCGAGCTGGTACTGAAGCCGGTTCCGTTCCGTTTGCAATTCCTCAAGCTTGGGAAGGCTGTCATTCGACTTGGATTCAAGTCTCAGTAACCGGCCCGCCAAGTCATCTATCTGATCGATCGTTGAGACACCAAAGATTGGTAAGGGGACGACATCCCGGAGCTTGGGCATCCATAAGTCCGACGTGGCTGCGCCGGCACCAATGGCAACGGCGGAAAACAGAAGGGTCATAAAAACTGTTCGAACGGTATGATTTTTTTGACGATAGGGTGGTGTCACCGTGGCCGCTGCCGGGCGGTCCGCCGTTGAGTGTTTCGGCAATGTACTCTCTGGTGATACGTTATTTGGCACGTATGTTTCGTTCTTCATTGCTGGCGCTGACGCCGTCTTATCGCTGGTATCGACGAGTGCCTCAAGCAATGCATCTTGCGTGGGCGCTTTTGCCACCCGGCGTTCTTGCCAACTCAGATCGGCCGTCTTCGATGCCACGGCAGGGCTTAAACAAATCAAGGTTAAATGCTTTGCCGCCCGAACCAATCGGGCTTTTCTCAGCAGTTTTACGAATGTTTTGGCTGTCCGGGGAGAATAGAGCAGGACCGTATCAATCTTCCCGCTTTTGATGCCGGCGATGGCTTCGGGACTAAATGATTTTGCAGGTTCAGATTCATAAAGTACGTTCCTCCGGCATTCAAAACCGGCTGTTTCCAACGTCTCTTTTAGCAGCCCCGCTTGCACCGAACCGGCGGCGTGATAAAGCGCGCCATTTTTCGGATCAAGCATATCAGTGGCCAGCGCGGCGAGAGCGTCTACGTCACCCTCGGCACTATGAACTTGAATAAACCCTAGTTCACGGGCGGTGGCAGCGGTGGCATCCCCAACCGCATAAAGCGGGAGGGTCATGTCTGGATCGCGGTTTAGCAGGGCTCGCACACCATTGGAGCTTGTCGTTAAATAAGCCTGAACACCGAGTGTGTCGAGATTGGGCCCATCTTGAAAATTGACCATCAAAAGCGGTTCGTGGAGACCGTCATAGCCCTGTTCGGTCAAGCGGGCCAGGAGGGCCTCTCCGTCTGCGCCGGGTCTTGTCACAAGGACATGCATGAAATTAGCCTTCCTGTTCCATCTCTGGGTGCGGCTGGATTATCTCGGGCCGCTCATTCTCTATTGCCTCGAGAATACCCGGTCCAGCCTGAACCAACAAATCTTTGGCCAGAGACCGGCCAAGCTCCTGCGCGTCCGTCAGCGGCGCGCTCGCTGATACTTGGACCGATTCTGTTCCGTCTGGCCGGGCGATCAGGCCCTGCAAGTCGATATTGCCTTTACCATCTGGACGGGCCAACCCGGCGATGGGTGTATGACAGGAGCCGTCAAGCAGCAGGAGCATGGCCCGCTCTGCGATGATCGAAGCAGTGGCCGGAGGCTCACCAAGGCCTGCCAGCACCGCATTGGCCCCGGGGTCATCCATCCGGCAGGTCGCCGCCAGGGACCCCTGACCGACGGCAGGTAACATCACTTCGGTCTCCAATATTTCCGTGGCCACGTTTTCTTTGCCGAGCCGTTTCAAACCGGCATAGGCAAGAAGGGTGGCATCGGCCTTGCCGTCCGTAATTTTTTTGAGTCGTGTGTCCACATTGCCTCGCAAGGGAACAACCCTCAAATCCGGCCTGGCGATGAGGGCCTGGGATTTACGGCGGAGGGAGGCGGTGCCAAGAGTTGCGCCTTGGGGTAAATCATTGAAAGAGGCATATTTTGTGGAAACGAAAGCGTCCCGGACATCCTCGCGTGACATGATGGCGTGCAGGGCGATGTTCTCGGGCAAAAATGTCGGCATATCTTTCATTGAATGAATGCCGATATCGATTTGATTGTTCAGAAGGGCTTCGTCCAGCTCTTTGGTAAACATGCCCTTGCCGCCGATTTCCGCGAGCAAACGGTTTTGGACCCGGTCACCCGATGTTGTGATAACAACCATCTCAATAGCACCCTTTTGCCTCAACAACGGGTGTGCTTTCTTCAAGGCATCCGTGACCGTGCCGGTTTGGGTGAGGGCCAGCGGACTTCCGCGGGTGCCTATTCTGAGGGGACCAATATCGTTCATGGATAAAAGACGGAGATTTATCGGTCTCGTTGATGCAAATGGGCGGTGGTTTTCAAGCAGCAACACAAGTATTGTCGAATATTACGCCGGTTGAGAGACTCGTATAGCCTGTTTTGGTTAACGGATAAAGAATTGATGATAAATTTTCAGATAAGGGCCCGGGCATGATTATGCTCGGCATTGAAACCAGTTGTGACGAGACGGCGGCAGCTGTTGTTCAAGATGCGCCGGACCCGTCCACCCGAATCTTGTCAAATGTGGTGCAGTCCCAGCACCGCGAACACCGGCCATTTGGTGGAATCGTCCCTGAAATCGCCGCGCGAAGTCATTTACAGCATGTCGACCAGATCATCTCTGCCGCGATGGCGGACGCGGCGGTGGGGTTTGGCGATTTGGACGCTGTTGCGGCGACCGGTGGGCCGGGCCTGATCGGCGGCGTTATTGTTGGCGTAATGTCCGCGAAGGCTATCGCATTGGCCCGGGACATTCCCTTTTTTGCGGTCAATCATCTTGCCGGTCATGCTCTGACTGCGCGGCTCACCCATGATGTTGATTTTCCCTACTTGCTGTTGCTCGTTTCCGGGGGACATACGCAGCTTCTTATCGTCAATGGGGTCGCAGATTACGAGCGGCTTGGTACCACGGTCGACGATGCCGTTGGCGAAGCCTTT
>NHHQ01000146.1 GCA_002170915.1 Rhodospirillaceae bacterium TMED167
AAAGTCGCCCTGACTGATACGTTAGGTTAAACAGAAAAGACCCAATCCAATAAAACTACGGGGGAAAATGGTAGCGGAGGAGGGACTTGAACCCCCGACACGCGGATTATGATTCCGCTGCTCTAACCACCTGAGCTACTCCGCCACACTGTCTCTTTGCGCCACCTCTGTGGCGGCCTGCCTAGACAGGACCCTCAGGCACTGGGGCCATTGAAAGAGAAGAGAGGTGTATATTTTTATGCCCTTTAAGTGTCAAGGGCCCGGGCCGTCAAATCTCAACAGTCCACGCCGGCGTTAAAGCTGACCCCGATTTTGGCGAATTTATCCAGGATACCGTCGCCAAATTTTTGCTGTAACTGATCGGCCTCCACGGGCGGCATCTCGATGTCGTTAAAGTCATCTTCCGCCTCGCCGGTAATCCAGACGAGGAGGCGTGCTGTCTCATCGGAGACATTGGTAAAGTCACGCACCACTCCGGGCGGGACCGCAATCATGTCCAGCGGTTCAAGGTAAGTCTCGTTTTCCCCTTCGTCCCCCCACCGGATGCGGAAGCGCCCATTGAGACAAAAAAATGTCTCATTAGTCTTGTGATGGGCATGGAGAAGCGGCCGGTCACCCGGCGGACATTCCGCAATGATGACGCTCATTTTATCTGTCGTGGTGACCGCGGGTGCCTGAGCCATGGGTCCACCCTGGCTTTCCGGAGACATCAGGAGATACAACGTCTTTGCTGTCATCATCTCATAGGCTTCCTTGGGAATTCCCGTATCCTCAGCATAGCTCATGCTTTGCGGGGTGATTTGGCCGAACCGGGCGGTCCGGGCCTCCATTTCCTCCCGGCTGACATGGATGGTTTTCATAAGTGTTTCTCCCGACCTGTGGTTGCCTAAAGAGTAGCGGGTTTGAGTTCAGGCCGCCAGGGCAGCACGATCCCGATTGACGATCCAACCGCCGCCGAGCACCCGTTCACCATCATAGAAAACACATGCCTGACCCGGCGAGACGCCAGCCTGCGGCGAGTGCAGCGTCACCAGGGCGCCATTCGGCAGAGGCCGGAGCGTGGCCGGTACGAGCGGTTGCAGCGAACGGAGTTTCACGTGGATGTCCAATCCGGCATCCGGCAGAGGATCTTGGCCCAGCCAGTTAACCTCGCGCAGCGGCACCTCGTTCTCCAGAAGGGCCTCACGGGGACCAACGACGACCCGCGCGTTTTCCGGGTCGAGCCTGATGACATAGAGCGGATCACCACCACCGATGTTCAAACCCCGGCGCTGCCCCACCGTATAATGAATGACACCCTGATGCTCGCCCAGCACCTGCCCATCCGCATCCACGATGTCACCGGGGATAACGCCTTCGGGCCGGAGCTTCTTAACGATGTCCGCGTAGTTACCATTGGGCACGAAGCAAATATCCTGGCTGTCCGGCTTGTCGGCAATGGCAAGGCCGAGACGCTCTGCATGGGCCCGCGTTTCATCTTTTGTCAGACAGCCCAGGGGGAAGCGTAGAAAATCCAGTTGCGCCTGCGTGGTGGCGAACAGAAAATAGCTCTGATCTTTATCGTGATTGGTGCCCCGGTGAAGCTCCGCGCCATTGGCCCCATTCACGCGACGGATGTAATGGCCCGTCGCCAGGGCATCCGCCTGCAGGTCCCGAGCGCGCGCCAACAGGTCCCTGAATTTAACCGTTTGATTGCATTTAACACACGGGATTGGTGTTTCACCGGACAGGTAAGTATCGGCAAAATCATCGATGACCTCTTGGCGGAAGCGGTCCTCGAAGTCGAGTACGTAATGAGGAAAGCCAAGCGTGTCCGCCACCCGGCGCGCATCATAGATATCCTGACCAGCGCAACATGTGCCGGGCTTGGCGACAGCGGCGCCATAGTCATACAGCTGCAACGTGATCCCAACGACGTCATAACCCTCTTCCTTCAGGAGTGCCGCCGTCACGGAGGAATCGACACCTCCGGACATAGCGACCACCACCCGGGTATCTTCCGGTCTTTTATCAATACCAAGTGAATTCATGGGCGGACTATAATCACGACGGGACGACAATCATAGTGCCTTAGGCGGCGTTGAGGCCCATTTGCCAAAATGCGACTTCCAATTGTGTGGCTTGGGCAAAAGTTTTCGACAGCGCCGCGTAGCGTCCCTCACCGGCCCGATGCTCAAATAAGCGGTCTAACTGCACAATCTCCGCCGCCGCCACGTCCTGATATTCCTCGGAGGCATACATCTCAATCCACGCCGCGTAAGCGTTGGCGTTATTCGAGGCCGCAAGCGCGGTCCCGATTTCGGCATAGCCGATGATGCAAGGAGCAAGTGCGACGTGAAGATCTAAAAGATCACCGGCATGCCCCTTTTCCAGCACAAAGCGCGTATAAGCCATGGTTTCGTCAGATTCCTGACACGCCTCCATCTCGGCCTCTGTTAGCCCCCAGCCCGCGCAAAATTCCAAATGCAGGTCCATCTCCACATCGACAATTGCAGAGAGACCACCGGTTGCCTGGCGGATATCGGCGAGCGTTTCAGATTTATAGGCCGCCAGCGCATAGGCGCGGGCAAAATGGATGAGAAACAGGTAATCCTGGCCCAAATAGTGACGGAAGCACGGCTCTGGCAGGCTCCCAGAAGCCAATTGCTGGACAAATTCATGCTGCGTGTAGGCGGACCAAATGGCCTGATTATCCTTTTTCAGCCGCTCGAAAAGGTTCATCGCGCCTCTCACATCATCATATTGCGGGTTTCATCCGGCACTTTGATGACCAAGCCGTCCAGGTCCTCCGTCACCGTGATTTGACAGCCAAGCCGGGACGTTTTGGTGAGACCATATGCCAGGTCCAGCATATCATCCTCTTCCTCGCTGGCATCTGGCAATCTCTCATACCAGTCTTCGGCAACGATGAGGTGGCAGGTTGAGCATGCCATGACGCCTTCGCACGCGCCCTCGATGTCTATCCCGTTCTGGTGCGCTGTCACAAGCAGGGACTTGCCTGGCTCGGCATCGATCTCCCGACGCTCCCCGCCAGGAAGCTCGAATATCACTTTTGGCATTGCTAATTCCGCCGTTAGACCGCGAAAGATTCACCACAGCCGCAGCGACTGGTCTCGTTGGGATTCTCAAACACGAAGCCCGATTGCATCTTGCCTTCGACATAATCCATTGTAGAGCCAAAAATGAACATCATCGCCAGGGGGTCCACGTAAATCTTTACACCGTCCTGTTCGATCACCTCTTCCAGCGGGCGCTCGTCCTCGGCATATTCGACCTGGTACATATGGCCGGAACAGCCCGTGCTGGTCACGCCAACGCGCAATCCAAGAACAGGCTTATCTGACCGGTCCATCAAGGACCTAACCCGACTGATGGCTGAGGTCGTCAGTTTAATCGGGGCTGTTTGCGTCTCCATTATTCCGTCCCTCCTTAATACATGCCAAGGGCGAGTTTGGCGTCTTCAGACATTTTCTCCATATCCCAGGGCGGATCCCAGACAAGGGTAACATCGACCTCGCCAACCCCCTCAACGGACGCTGCCGCATCCGCCACCTGCTGGGGCAAAATACCTGCCACCGGACAGCCCGGCGCTGTCAAGGTCATTACCAAGTGCACAGTGCCGTCCATCTCGATATTGATCTCATAGATCAGACCCAGTTCGTAAATATCTACCGGTATTTCGGGGTCGTAAACTGTCTTGAGGGCGGTGGCTATAGCGTCCCGGTCTGCGACAGCGGAACCGGGTTCGAGCGAACTGCCCGCGCGCGCCACGAGACCAGCTTCGATTTCGCCGCCCTCCCCTATGTCCATGCCCATATCATGTTCATCCCACGGGCTCGGTGCATAGACAGGCTGCGGTGCTTCCGGCGCAGGGTCTGGCATCTGAGACGATGACACGGCCGTGGCCATGGCCGGTTCGTCCGCAGACACTGTTTCCGCGATATCTCGTTTTTTCTTGCCAAATATATTCAAGGCGCCCCACATGGTTGCTTCCTCTTACTCTCAAGTTATTCAGTCGATGCGTCATTTTCGCCGGTAACGGCGGCGTTCACGGCGTGCCAGGCGAGCGTGGCACATTTCACCCTCATGGGAAACTGGCGCACCCCGGACATCACCTTCAATTTTTCGATATCATCAGCGAATTCATCCGACACCATGGCCTCTTCCTCACCGGTACAAAGTTTGTGGAATAAATCAAACAAGTTCTGAACCTGTGAGATTGATTTACCACACGCGATATCGGTCATCATCGAGGCGGAAGCCATAGAGATGGCACACCCTCGCCCTTCGAAGGCAACATCCTCGATCGTCTGGTCATCGCCCACCTTGGCATAGACGGTGAGGCGGTCACCGCACAACGGATTGTTTCCCTGGGCTTCGCATGTGGCATCCTCAGGATGGCGGAAATTCCTGGGGTTTTTGCCATGGTCCAGGATGACCTCCTGGTATAATTCTCTCAACATGTCATCCATCAGCTAAAAATGTCCTTTGCAAACTTAAGCGCGTCCACCAACTGGTCGATGTCGGCCCTGTTGTTATACATGCCAAGAGAGGCGCGGGCCGTCGCAGCAAGATCAAATCGGTCCATCAATGGCTGGGCGCAGTGATGACCCGCCCGGACCGCGACACCATGGCTGTCGATAATCGTACTAATGTCGTGGGGGTGAACGCCCTCCATGGTGAAAGAGACAATTCCAACCTTATTTTGCGCATTTCCATAAATCCGAAGACCCTCGATTGCAGATAATTGCGCGGTGGCATAATCCAATATCACTCTCTCATGCGCGGCGATGCGTTCAATGCCGATGCTCTCCACATACTCGACGGCAGCGGCAAGACCCGCAGCTTCCACGATAGCCGGCGTGCCGGCTTCAAACCGCGCCGGCGTGTCTCGGTAGGTGGATTCCTCAAACGTCACCCGGTCAATCATGTCGCCACCACCCTCATAAGGCGGCATGGCATTCAGAATATCCTTCTTGCCATAAAGCACGCCAATGCCGGAGGGACCGTAGAGCTTGTGACCGGTGAAGGCATAGAAATCAACATCTAGGCCCTGAACATCGACCCGGCTGTGCATAATCCCCTGCGCACCGTCAATCAGAACACGCGCATCATGCGCATGGGCAAGACGAATGATCTCCTCGATGGGAAGGATGGTGCCCAGCACATTGGACACATGGGTCACTGAGACTATCTTGGTTTTAGGGCTCAGAAGCTCTTCGAACCTGTCCATCAGCAAATTACCGGCATCGTCGATCGGGATGACTTTTAACTCGATCCCAATGGCGTCGCGCAGGAGCTGCCAGGGCACGATGTTTGCGTGATGTTCCATGTGAGTGATGATCACTTCATCGCCAGCACTCAAAAATGCCCGGCCGTAGCAATGGGCCACCAGATTGATGGCCGACGTAACGTTACGGGTAAAGATAATCTCATCGTCGCTGGCGGCATTGAGATAGCGCGCCACTGTCTGGCGCGCATTTTCATAATGGTCTGTCGAGGCTTGGCTAAGGGTATACGCCCCCCGGTGCACATTTGCATAATCGTGGCGATAGACCTGTTCCATGCGTTGCAGCACGGCTTCGGGTTTTTGCGCACTTGCGCCACTGTCTAGAAACGCCAGGGGATGGCCGTTGATTTCCTCCGATAGGATGGGGAAATCCTCCCGAACAGCCTCGATGTCATAGGCCGCATCAACAATCGGAAGTGTCGTATCCATATCCTCTAAACCTCCATCCAGCTACTGATCCGGGCCCGGAAAGCGCCGGACAATTCACCCAGATCAAATTCATCCATGACCTCGGCCAAAAACCCCTCCACCAGGATTGCTTTGGCCTGGGCCTCCGGAATACCCCGCGACCGGAGATAAAATAATGCCTCTTCATCCAACTCTCCGGCGGTTGAGCCGTGGGCGCATTGGACATCATCCGCGTAGATTTCCAGCTGTGGCTTGCTGTTAATTTCTGCGTCTCCGGACAAGAGAATGGTTTTGTTACTCATGCGTCCGTCGGTTCCGTCAGCGCCCCTCTCCACCAGAATATTCCCCTGGAAAACGCCCCGAGATTGATCATTAAGAGCACCGCGGTAATTTTCTTCACTGATGGTATCCAGGGCCTGGTGCCCAATGACCGTTGTATTGTCCAACACCTGACTGCCGGAGCCCAGATAGACGCCATGCAGTTTTGTAGAGGCCGCTTTGGCCGTCAGAGACACCTGGATCTCGTCTCGAGCCATCTGTCCGCCCTCCGCCAGCACAAAACTGTTGTAGCTGGCGCCGGCTGCAACACGGGCCCGGATGGTGTTTACATGGACTGTACCGGCACCCTGGATTTGATGACGGAGATGTTCCACCTCAGCGCCTTCCTCAACGGTGACCAATGTGGCCCCGTTAAAAAACTGGGTTGAAGTGCCAGATCCCATGTGAGTTTCAAACAGCCGAACCTTCGCGCCTGCGCCAACAGCAATGATATTACGGGGCTGGTTCACGGCGGCGCCTGCATCCACGTGTAAGATCTCAACCAGCTCATCCGCCTGGGCGGCACCGTCCAGGACCAAGACATAGCCATCTTCCTGAAAGGCCCCGTTAAGCGCCAACAGAGGCATCGCATCGTCAGTGTCCGCCAGACTGGGCTCGATCAGGTCTTTATCGGATTCCAACAAGCCTCCCACATGGCTAAACCGGACACCTGCGGTAAGCGTGCCAGAATGGGACAAATCTTCCCGATAACGGCCGTCCACGAAGACAAGCCTCGGCCCCGCGCCAGCTCGGGCGGGTAAATCCGTCACTGTGACATCACGCGTGGCACCACCATCCAGGGCGATCTTATCGAGCGCCCTGAGGTTTGTATATTTCCAGTCCTCAACGCGAGATGTGGGAAGGCCTTGCGTCCGGAACGCTGCGGCAGATGCATCACGAAGCGCGGCAAGCCAGGGCACATCTGCGCCCACAAAATTGCTCTTTACCGCGTCATAACGGTCAAGCAAGGCTTGGCTGGTAGGAGTAATCGCAACCATACCTCTCACGCCGCCTCCGCCGTGAATTCCGCATACCCGTTCTGCTCAAGTTCCAGCGCCAGGTCCTTGCCACCGGATTTCACGACACGACCATGGGCGAGTACGTGAACATGGTCCGGCACGATGTGATCCAAAAGCCGCTGATAGTGGGTAATGACCAGCATGGAGCGTTCCGGCGAGCGCAGCGCGGTGACGCCGTCTCCTACAATCCTAAGGGCATCAACATCAAGACCGCTGTCAGTCTCATCCAGTATGGCCAAAGCCGGGTTTAAAACCGCCATCTGCAACACTTCGTTGCGTTTTTTTTCGCCGCCTGAAAAGCCAACATTGACAGCACGCTTCAGCATGTCGTCGGTGATGTTAAGCGTTTTGGTTTTTTCCCGCACGAATTTGAGAAAATCCATGGCATCAAAGACTTCCTCGCCCCTATATTTACGGACCGAGTTAACGGACTCTTTCAAAAAATTCATGGACGACACGCCGGGTATTTCGACAGGATACTGGAACGCCAGGAAAACACCCTCACCGGCCCGCTCCTCGGGCGCCATGGCCAATAGGTCCTTGCCGTTATAGGTGGCACTNCCGTCTGTCACCTCATAGCCNTCTCGGCCTGACAAGACGTAGGAAAGCGTGCTTTTACCGGAACCGTTCGGCCCCATAATGGCATGCACCTCGCCGGCGCCCATGGTCAGATTGACACCTTTCAAGATTTCCTTGCCGTCAACGCTGGCGTGGAGATTTTTTATTTCGAGCATTTTATGAATATTCCTTAAAATTCGTTAGCCAACACTGCCTTCGAGGCTGATGCCAACAAGTTTTTGCGCTTCCACGGCAAACTCCATGGGTAGTTCCTGAAGAACATCGCGGCAAAATCCATTGACGATGAGGGCAATGGCATTTTCTTCTGACATGCCGCGCTGACGGCAGTAAAACAGCTGATCATCGGCAATTTTCGATGTCGTGGCCTCATGTTCCACCTTGGCGGATGGATTGCGGCTCTCGATATACGGCACGGTGTGNGCGCCGCATTCCTTACCGATCAACAACGAGTCACATTGAGTGTAGTTCCGGGCGCCTTCCGCCTTAGGCATCATTTTTACCAGCCCGCGATAGGTGCTTTGGGATTTCCCGGCGGAAATCCCCTTGGAAATGATGCGGGATGAGGTGTTTTTGCCGAGATGGATCATCTTGGTGCCCGTATCCGCNTGCTGGTGATTGTTGGTAATGGCAACGGAGTAAAACTCCCCTACGGAATTGTCTCCCTGCAAAATGCAGCTCGGGTATTTCCAGGTGATCGCAGAGCCAGTCTCAACCTGGGTCCAGGAAATTTTTGAGTTTGTACCCCGGCAAGCCCCCCGTTTCGTGACAAAGTTATAAATGCCGCCGACACCGTTCTCATCACCCGGATACCAATTCTGTACCGTTGAGTATTTGATCTCGGCATCATCCATCGCGACTAACTCAACAACAGCCGCATGAAGTTGGTTTTCATCCCGCATGGGAGCCGTGCAGCCTTCCAGATAGCTNACATAGGCATGATCCTCGGCGATGATCAGGGTGCGCTCAAACTGCCCCGTATTCGCCGCATTGATGCGAAAATAAGTCGACAGTTCCATGGGGCATCGCACGCCCTTTGGAATAAAAACGAAGGAACCATCCGTAAAAACGGCGCTGTTCAAGGCCGCGAAATAGTTATCCGCGACCGGCACGACAGATCCCATGTATTGCTGCACCAGTTCTGGGTAATCCTGAACGGCTTCGGAGATCGGACAAAAAATGACACCCGCCTCTTTCAGGGTTTCCTTGAACGTGGTTGCCACGGACACGCTATCGAACACCGCGTCCACGGCAACATTCTTCACACCCGCCAAGATCTCCTGTTCATGCAACGGAATGCCCAGCTTTTCATAAGTGGAGAGCAATTCAGGATCTACATCGTCCAAGGTCTCNGGCGCATCTTCATTGGTTTTGGGCGCGGAGTAATAATAAGCGTCCTGATAGTCGATGGGCGGATACCCAACCTTGGCCCAATCTGGCTCTTCCAGGGTAAGCCAATNAGCAAACGCCTTGAGCCGCCACTCTAAAAGCCATTCTGGCTCATTCTTTTTGGCCGAAATGAACCTGACAATGTCCTCACTTAATCCTTTCGGCGCCGATTCGGTCTCGATATCGGTGACGAAGCCGTACTTGTACTTCTCGACGGATTGGACCTGTTCTACTGTTTCTGTAAGGGCGGGCATATATGATTACCTATGTTTTAATAATTTTTATCATTCGGCGGCCGCGATCTCCCGGCGGCCGTCTCGGACAGTTGTAATGGCGTTAATGAGTTGATCTGTGGCCATCTCCACCTCGTCTGCCGTGGTGAAGCGGCCCAACCCGATGCGGAGGCTCGCCTCCGCCAGTGCGCTTGAGAGGCCTATGGCCTTGAGAACATGCGAAGACTCCTCTGACGCCGATGAACAGGCTGACCCGGACGAAACCGCCAGGCCAGGAAGAGCAGCCATCAGACTTTCAGCATCCGCGCCGTCGACGCTAAAATTAAGGTTTACGCCGATGCGGTCAGTCATGCTGCCGTTCAGGATAAGCCCAGGCACAGCAATATTGAGGCGCTGCCACATTTGGTCGCGGAGAGCTCGTAGCCGGGCGGCATCATCTGCCATCTCCTCACCAGCGAGTCTCAGGGCTTCGCCAAATCCAACACACAGAGCCGGCGCCAGAGTACCAGAGCGCAGTCCTTTTTC
This sequence comes from Rhodospirillaceae bacterium TMED167, assembly GCA_002170915.1. Next base: position 9,759 of record NHHQ01000146.1, read on the forward strand.
CTGGCCGCCCCCNCTNAATATCGGNTCCAGCNGAACNCGCGGTTTTTTGCCNACATAGAGNGCTCCGATNCCCATNGGGCCGAAAATCTTNTGNGCNGTNAGGCTCAGNAGGTCTATTTTCATCNGCTTCACATCGACGGGAATTTTACCGACCGCTTGGGCAGCATCGGTATGGAGAAAGACTTTTCGCTCCCGGCAGATAGCACCGATCTCCGCCATGGGCTGGATCGTGCCGATTTCGTTTTGAACGGTCATGATCGAAACTAAGATCGTTTGGTCGGTGAGTGCGGCTTTAAGCTCTTCCAAATCCAAAAGACCATCTGGTCCGACATGGAGATAGGTCACATCAAAACCCTCTTTCTCCAGCTGGAAGCATGAATCGAGCACGCACATATGCTCCGAAACGGCTGTCACCAGATGGTTCCGATGTTTTTTATAAAACCTTGTAACGCCCTTGATGGCAGTATTGTTGGCTTCTGTCGCGCCGGAGGTAAAGAAAATTTCCTCTGGATCTGCATTGATCAGTGCGGCCACCTGTTCCCGCGCGATCTCGACGGCTTCCGCTGCCTCCCACCCATACAAATGACCACTAGAGTGAGGATTGCCAAATTTTTGCGTAAAATAAGGCATCATGGCCTCGGCCACACGCGGGTCCACGGGCGTGGTCGCGTGGCAGTCGAGATAAATTGGTTTTTTACTCTGATCCATCGTCATTCCGCCGCCGTTGCCTGGGGGCTACGTGTCCGCAAGTACAGATCCCGCCACGCCGTTAGACATTTTTCCACATCGTCCGGCGTGCTGTGCCAACCGAGGCTGATGCGAATCGCCGAAGAAGCACTAGCCTCATCAAGGCCCATGGCTTTCAGGACATGGGATGTTGTCACCTTGCCCGAAGAACAAGCCGATCCCGCACTGACCATCACACCCGCGAGATCTAAGCTCATGACCTGAGTTTCGGCGTCGACACCTGGCATCGACACACACACGGTGTTGGGCAGCCGCTCGACATTGCTCCCATGGATGGCAACGGACGGATCGATGGCCCGGAGTCCGCGCTCCAACATATCACGCAGTTCCGCGACACCAGCCATCGCATCGAAGTTTTTCTGAACCAAGTCAGCAGCCACGCCAAACCCCACGATCCCGGCAATATTTTCGGTACCAGCCCGGCGCCCGCGTTCCTGACCGCCACCTTTCAACAGGGTCCTGCCACCCCAAGTGTCATCAACGATCAAGGCCCCGACACCTTGCGGCCCACCCAGTTTATGGGCAGAGAGACTCATCATCTGGGCGCCCAAATCCTGCCAATCAACATTCATCTTACCCACCGCTTGGATGGCATCCGTGTGGACGGCAATGCCGAGTTCCCGACACAATTCTGCTAGCCTCTTCACAGGTTGCACAACACCGGTCTCATTGTTGGCAAGCATGAGGGAAACCAGGCTGACAGGCTGTTCGGGGAGACTGTTCACGTCAACGACACCATCAGACCGCACAGGCAGTCGGGCTCCCAAGTCGAGAGGTTGTAGCACAGAATCGTGCTCTATCGACGAGACCGTGGCGTCGCTTAAATTGGCCTGTAGCATCGCCAAATTATTTGCTTCCGTGCCCCCGCCCGTGAAGATGACCTGTCCAGGCCTCGCGTTCACCAGTGCGGCGACTTTTTCCCGGGCCTCTTCAACCACTTGCCGGGCAGCGCGCCCTTCACCATGTACGGAAGATGCATTGCCGCCGGCCGCTAAAGACCGCGACACGGCCTCAACAACTTCCGGCCAGACCGGCGCCGTGGCATTATAATCAAGGTAATTGGTAGTCATGGGATCAATAATTTCCGTGCTGTGTCTTCCCGGCCGTTGCTCTACCCAGCCGTATGCATGCCGTCATCGGCGGCAACTGGTGTCGCCTCGGAAATCCGGATCGGCGATATTCCCTGAAGTCGGCTTCCAAGGCCAAGCAACCGATTTTCCATAACATCCTCCAGGGAAACTGCGCTTAGGAACGTGAAAATTTGTGCCCCCAATTCCTCCCATAAATCATGGGTTAGGCAGCGGCTCCGGTCGGACTGGCAGCCCTCTGGCGAGCCCGGGGTACACCGGGTTGCTTTTATGGGCTCATCAACCGCCAAAATAATGTCCGAAATCCGCATCTCTGCCGGATCTCGAGCCAGCATATAGCCGCCGCCAGGGCCGCGCACGCTTTTTACTTGCGCGCCTTTTCTCAGCTTGCCAAACAGCTGTTCCAGGTAGGAGAGAGAAATATGCTGGCGCTCAGCAATATCCGCTAGGACGACTGGTCCACCTTCGCTTTGCTTGGCTAAGTCCACCATTGCCATTACCGCATACCGGCCTTTTGTACTAAGTTTCACGAACCCTCTCCCTTCACCACGTTTTTATCTCCCAGAGGACGACAGCGGCTGGCTGTTTTCGTTGTCGCTTTTGTCCACAGGTGTTGCCTGATCTGGTTCATCCTCGAGTTCTTTTACACGTTTTGTTAGCGTGTTGAGCTGTGCCCGCAGACTCTCGAAACTGCGCGCAATGGGATCTGGCAAATCCTCAGTCGGCGTTCCATATGCGGTAAATTCGTCGGCCTGTAGCTTTTCCCGCCCCATGACGATCTTCGCCGGAATGCCGACCATGGTGGCGCCTTTAGGAACATCCTTCAGGACAACAGCGTTGGCCCCAATTCGTGCCCCGTCACCCACGGTGATCGGTCCCAGAACCTGGGCACCTGAGCCCACAATCACGCCATTTTTTAGGGTCGGATGGCGTTTTCCTTTATCCAGAGACGTGCCGCCGAGCGTGACGCCCTGATAAAGCGTGACATCGTCAGAAATTTCGGAGGTTTCGCCGATCACAACGCCATTGCCGTGGTCGATAAAAAACCGCCGACCAATCGTCGCACCAGGATGAATTTCGATACCGGTCAGGATTTTCCCTATGTTCGAGATGAACCGTCCCAGCAACTGGAGCCCGCGCCGCCACAGCGCGTTTGCCAGCCTGTAGAACAGAACCGCGTGATAACCGGGGTAGCAAAGCAATACCTCTGCCCGTGACCGGGCGGCGGGGTCCCGCGTGATAAACGAATCAATGTCTTCTGTCAGGCGTGCAAAAATGCCTTGGGTCATGCTCAGGGTTCCATCGCTGGTGAAATTGCGCCGTACCAAAGTCGTTATAACGCTTGGGTTTTCCGACGAGGCGCCGTATATTACACCAGATGATTAGTTTACCCGACTAATTTAGTCAATTAATCTTTGGCTTCAAGTCTGCCGATTATTAAAAAAATCGCGTCTACCTAGTCGGATAAATATTTCGGTTTATTCAACCATTAAGTGAGTTCAGGTTCTCGCATGCCAGAAGTTATT
>NHHQ01000147.1 GCA_002170915.1 Rhodospirillaceae bacterium TMED167
TCCATTGCGCCCAACCTCAGACAGCTGGCCCAGAAACTTGAGATCAACCAGGCAAGTGCCCCCATCAGAACAGAAGCCGGATTTTTGGTGATTATGGTATGTAATCGAAAATCAAGTATAAACGAGGAAGGTATCCGTCAAAGAATTGCCATATCTTTGTCGAGACAAAAAGCCGAATTAGTATCACGGCGGCTCTTGAGAAACCTCCGTCAATCCGCTTTCGTAGACATAAGACAATGACGGTTCAAACGGCCCCTGTTGCCATAACCATGGGAGATCCTGGCGGCATTGGTGCAGAAATCACGCTCAAATCCTGGAGAGATCACCGGGCGAATCTTGCTCCGTTTTACGTGATAGACGACCCGATCCGTCTTGAGCGCATCAACCGGCAGCTGAACTTAAACTGTGCCGTAGCACCGGCAACTGCTCTGGATCAGGTTAATGACCTATTTAAAGAGGCCCTTCCTGTGTATGATCTAGGAGGCAGGGTAATAAGTCTGCCAGGAGAGGTAAACGCGCAAGATGCACCACTAGTCTTAAAGTCTATTAAGATCGCAGTAGAGCATGTCTGCAAAGGTCAAGCTAGCGCCCTCGTCACAAACCCAGTCCACAAAGCCAGTCTTTATGAATCTGGATTTTCCTATCCCGGCCACACCGAATTTCTCGCAGACCTTGCCTCTGTTGCAACGGAGCCAGTGATGATGCTTGCCTCAGACAGGCTTCGTGTCGTGCCGGTAACCCGGCACTTGGCGTTGGGTACAGCGATCAGCACTCTCTCAGAAGCTCTTATTGTCGAAACAGCTGAGATCACGACCCGGGCCCTGCAACGGGACTTTGGTATTACCGCCCCCCGGATCTCTATAGCCGGCCTTAATCCTCATGCGGGTGAGGGTGGGGCCATGGGCAGAGAAGACATCGACATCATAAATCCAGCTATAAATAAGCTCATAGAACAGGGGGTCGCAGTCTCTGGCCCCCTCTCGGCGGACACGCTATTCCACGACAGCGCCCGTGAAACCTACGATGCTGCCTTGTGCATGTATCATGACCAAGCTCTCATCCCGATCAAAACACTCGACTTCTATACGGCAGTCAATGTGACTCTCGGCCTGCCTTTTATCAGGACTTCACCGGATCACGGCACTGCACTCGACATTGCCGGAACCGACGTGGCGACAGAGACCAGTCTGGTCGCAGCCATTAAAATGGCATCTGATATGGCGCGAATGCGTGCTCGATATGATACACGCGCCTGAAGGAGGATACTATCCCAACGGACCCCTCTTCTGCTCCAGACTTGCCGCCCCTCCGGGAGGTGATCGCAAGCCATGGCCTAAACACTAAGAAGGCTCTCGGGCAGCATTTCCTGCTGGACAGCAACCTGACGGATAGGATTGCCAGAAATGCAAAAGTAGAGCGCGAGATCGTGATTGAGGTTGGCCCGGGTCCTGGTGGTCTTACACGATCCCTTCTGGCCCAAAATGTTGCCCAGCTGATTGCCATTGAAAAAGACCAGGACTGTGTGGCCGCCCTCGGGTCCCTCAAAACCCTCTATAAAAACCGGCTCCAGATAATCGAAGCCGATGCATTGGCTCTCAACCTTGACGCCCTTTCCTCCAAACCGGTCTGCATTGTCTCTAATCTTCCCTATAATGTTTCAACACCCCTACTCATCCATTGGCTCCGGCAAGTCAGCCATGTCAGCAGTATGACACTCATGTTCCAAAAAGAGGTGGCGGACCGTTTGACCGCGACGCCCTCGACCAAGGCCTATGGCCGTTTATCGGTCATAACACAGTGGTTATGTGAAACACGCCATCTCTTCAACGTGGACAAAAGAGCGTTTGTCCCGCCTCCGAAAGTACTGTCTTCAGTGATCTCACTGCGTGTCCGCCCAGAACCATTGGCCCCAGCAGATTGGCATGCTTTGGAAGAAATAACCGCGGCAGCCTTCAACCAGCGCCGGAAAATGCTCCGCTCGTCGCTCAAGGCTTATCAACTCGATTTTACCGCTTTAAACATTGACCCTGAACTGAGGGCGGAAAATCTCTCGATCGAACAATTCTGTTTAATGGCCCGGGCGATATCCCCCTAATCGTCGCCCCGCAAGGTTTGGACAAAATCATGAAGGCCAGCTTGCCTGTTTATGCGCAACCTCTCAGCTTCCAAAATGATTTGGGCCTGACCCACACTCTCTTCAATATCGTGATTGACGATGATATAGTTATACTCCCTGTAGTGGCTCATCTCATCAGCGGCTTTTGCCATTCGGCCGTGCACGACTGCTTCAGAGTCTTGCGCCCGGCGCCGGAGACGCAACTCTAGCTCGTGATTGTCCGGCGGGAGAACAAATATACTCACAAGGTCTTCACCAGTGGTATCATTGCCCGCCAACTGTTGCGTGCCTTGCCAGTCAATGTCGAAGAGGATGTCTTTTCCCCCCGCCAGAGTCTCCTCCACAGGCGCTTTCGGGGTCCCATAATAATTTCCGAATACCTGAGCGTGCTCAAGCAATTCACCATCAGCGACCATGCCCTGGAATTGGGAGTCGCTGACAAAATGATAGTCCTTGCCGTCGCCCTCCCCCGGCCGTTCCGGCCGCGTCGTTGCAGATACGGATAAGGTTAGATTGTCGTCCCGCTCCAATAAGGCCCGGGCAATGGTCGTTTTGCCCGCCCCCGAGGGGGACGACAGCACCAGCATGAGCCCCCGGCGGGGAAACGTCCGATCTCCGGTTTTACTCAATGTTTTGTACCTGCTCTCTAAACTGCACAATCACAGCTTTTAATTCCAAACCGATGTTGGAAAGCTCTATATCTTGGGCTTTCGAACAAATTGTGTTGGTCTCCCTGTTAAATTCCTGACACAAAAAATCAAGCTTGCGTCCAACAACGCCGCCTTCGGAAAGGAGGGCCGCCGCCGCCGCAAGGTGAGAACCCAACCGATCCAATTCTTCCCGAANATCNGCCTTGNTCANCAGGAGTGCGGCTTCCTGNGCAAGACGCTCCTCNGTCAGTGCNGGGACAGCNTCTAAAAGTTCTGCCATCTGACCCACAATTTTTTCCTTAATCGCCGCTGGTTGCGCCGCCGCAACCGACTCTGCTCTCTCTGTGAGGCTGGAAATTTTCTTTAGGTGTTCTGAGAGCGTCGTTGAAATTCGACTCCCCTCTTCGAGCCGAGCATCCCGAAGGGACGTAAGAAGGTCTTCAAGGCTCCGGTCGATTTCGAAATTTCGGGCGGCAATGTCTGCATCATCAAACTCCTCCTCCAGAGGTTCAATCACGCCTTTCACAGCAAGAAGTCCATCGAGGCGGGGTGCCCCCCACCCCTTGGTGGTGACGCTCAAGTCACCGGCAAGTTCAACAAGCTGATCCAAAAGCTCTCGATTGACCTGATATTTGGGTGAAGAACTGGCATCACTGATCGACAGATGAATATTGACGGTTCCGCGCGTGAATGTCTTACTGGCCCGTCCCCGGGCGCTCAGATCAAGTTCATCCATGCCTTGAGGCAACCGGCACCGGATATCTAGCCCCTTGCCGTTAACGCTCTTAGCCTCCCAGTTCCAGGTCTGGACACCGTTGGTACCCGAAGAACGGGCAAATCCGGTCATGCTTGATATTTCTGGCTTTCTGACCATGGCATATTTTTTCTAAGGTTAGGCTGCCAAACAACAATAATTATCTCTCTGGTCAAGCTATTGTGCAACCGGGGGCTTCTGGTGAAAGACAGAATCCGCAGCTGGTTAATGCTTTTCCAGCAAATGAAAGGCCGGTCTCGTTCCCTTGGTAAACTCCCGACGTATGATACACCATCTGGCATCCCTCAAGGTCTCTTCCCAACCACTAAGACGGTGTCCTTTATAACCAATCTCACATTGATGCTCGCCCACCGGCTCCCGCTTAAATAGCCTAAACATGTTGAATTTTTTGAGAGAGAACGATCGACGGAAGGTAAGGAAATTGTAGCAGACCTCAAACCAGCATTGGAACCATGTATCAGGAACCGAGACTATAAAATAATTAGCGCTTGTATCTTTGAACACGCGTAAAATATCTCCCACCTTGTTTTATCGACATGCTCTTCGGTCTCACAGTAAATAATGGCATCCCAGCCCCCAGTTGAGACGCGGTCATTGTCGTTAAATCCTTATCAATATGGGGGACTTGAGGGGATGGAGACGCCCGCCCCTCGTGCCCACATCATAGCCGGCGTTTTTTATCATCGCCGTCACGCAGCCCAAATCGGGTCCGCCCTCTAAAACTCGCCGTGCTCTCGTTCCGCCCAGCATGGCCATTTGTAGCCATTGATGAATAATGTGCTTTCTTGTGAAGCATTGCAGCCAGGAACATTCGTGAAGTTGGACATCGGGCGTTCAAAAACCTCTAGGGCCCCTGAAGTTAGGGATATTTGATTTCTAGGTAAATGGCAGGAGCATTCACCCTTCTCCCAATCCCCTCATTATTTTTTCCGAAATTTCATTGCGTTCTCTGACGGTTGAAAGAATTTTAGGTCCGCCAGAATGACACCATGATGGATATGCTCACTGCAATCGATGAGAGTGTAACACTAAATATTCCCGCACTTAATAGGAATTAAAAAAACTACCTTTTGACGAAACATTGCTGCTGACACCCTGTTCCTGTATATGTTCCGATGTAAAGGGGGCATGAACGTCAAATCGCCCTACCCCTGGGGCTCGCCATCCTAATTGGTTTTGTCTTATCCGCGTGTGGAGGCTCTCGCTGACAAACGGGAAACAGAGTTGGATCGTACTTTTCTGACCGTTGCAATAATTCCGCTTATTCGCGTGCCCTATTTTTACATCTGAGACACCAAAACGCCCCGCATGATTATACCGAAGCCCACATCCATTCTAATTACCGGCGCCTCCAGCGGCATCGGAGAGGCTTTAGCGCAGAGATACGCGGCGACCGGCATCTCTTTGGCCTTGTCCGGCCGCGACGAGACTCGGTTGGACCGGGTCGCAGGCCACTGCCGTAAGTCGGGAGCCTTGGTCGANACGAAGGTGCTGGATGTGACTGACCAGCCGGCCATGGAGACCTGGATACAGAATNTGGACGCCCACCGTCCCCTGGAATTGGTCATCGCCAATGCCGGCGTTTCCGCCGACACGTCTGGGCTCCCNGAAACNGCCNANANNNCACANCGGGTGNTGGATATCAACATCGGNGGTGTTCTTAACACCGTCCTCCCCGTTCTGCCCNNCATGGTGNAACGGCAAGCCGGCCAGATCGCNTTGATGAGCTCGCTCGCCGGATTCCGCGGGCTGCCGAGCGCCCCAGCCTACAGCGCTAGCAAAGCATGGGTCAGAAGCTACGCCGAGGGTCTGCGAGGAAGATATGCGCCGGANGGAATTGGCATAANTGTCATCTGTCCAGGTTTCGTGAAAAGNCGGATTACAGACCACAACACCTACCGGATGCCGTTTTTTATGGACGCCACCAAAGCGGCACGGATTATCGAAAGGGCGCTGATTCGGAATAAACCACGGATCGCTTTCCCCTTCCCCATGCATGTCATGGTATGGCTGATCCAAACGATGCCGCCGTCCTGGTCCGATAGGTTGCTCTCAGATCTTCCCTTGAAGGAATAACGTCAGGGGGTCTTTTTGCGCCGCCGGATCTCTCGCCAGGCGGCAACGTTCCGGTTATGCTCTTTGAGTGTGCGGGCGAAGGCATGGCCNCCTGTNCCATCNGCNACGAAATAAANCGCATCNGTCTCNGCCGGATTGAGCGCTGCCTCAAGNGCGGCNCGGCCGGGATTGGCAATGGGTCCNGGTGGCAGTCCGCCGTGGATATAGGTATTATAGGGATGGTNATCCGCCAGATCCTTGCGCGTGAGACGCCGACCCAGGTATCCGGAGGCGCCAACCAAACCGTAGATGACCGTCGGATCTGATTGCAGACGCATGCCACGGTTTAACCGGTTCACAAATACGCCGGCGACCTTCGCCCGCTCAGCAGCCAACGCGGTTTCCCGTTCCACAATTGAGGCCATAACCAGGGCCTCGAACGGTGTATTATAAGGAACACTGGCCTTCCGATTTATCCATAGCTCGCCGAGGGTTTTATTCATCGCGACGCGCATGCGCTGCACAAGACCTTCTCGGGAGTCTCCGTAGGAAAAATGGTATGTTTCGGGCAGAAGGCGCCCTTCGCCTGGTCTGGAGGTTATTCGACCCGTCAGACCTTCGGTCCGAAACAATCGGTTGACGACCTCCGCCGTGGTCAGTCCTTCAGGCACCGTCAGGCGGCGCATAACCATTTTACCAGACCGAAGAATTTTAAGTACATCATCTGAACTTACATATGCCGGGATTAAGAATTCCCCTGCCCGTAGAGATGTGGTTGCGCCTCGGGCCATGGCGCCTACACGAAACAATATCGCATTTGAGATAAGGCCTCGTTCTGCCAGCAGACCAGCTATCCGGTCAATACCAGAGCCTTTTGGGATGATCACGGTTGTCTCTGTTGCTAAAGGGCCAGGCTGAATAAACATCGAATAGGCCCAGGTCCCAGCAACACCAACGGAGAGAACAAGAAAGACTATAAAACCGGCAATCCATCTCAGCAGGCGCCACATGGCTGTCTAGCTCGGCGCGGCGACGATCAAACTCGCATTTGTCCCGCCAAACCCGAATGAATTGGAGAGCGCGACCCGAATTTTGCGGTTCTGAGCCGAGTGCGGCACCAAATTAAGATCACAGTTCTCCGAGGGATTATCCAAGTTCAACGTTGGCGGCACCACGCCCTGATCAATGGCCAAGATCGAAAAAATTGTCTCGACCGCACCGGCGGCTCCTAAAAGGTGGCCGATTGCGGATTTTGTCGATGACATGGCCAAATTATAGGCCGAGTCCCCAAAAAGACGTTTTACCGCACCATGCTCAATTTCGTCGCCTAAGGGGGTCGAGGTGCCATGCGCATTGATGTAATCGATGTCTTCGGGATTTAATTCTGCCCGTTGCAGGGCTGCTTCCATCGCGCGATATGCGCCGTCACCATCTTCNGCCGGNGCNGTAATNTGATGNGCGTCGCCGGACATGCCATATCCGATNACTTCGGCATAAATTNTTGCGCNCCGNTTTTGGGCATGCTCCCATTCNTCCAGNANCANAATACCGGCACCTTCNCCAATGACAAANCCGTCNCGNTCCTTATCCCANGGGCGGGAGCCTTGCTCCGGNGTNTCATTGAAGTTGGTCGACANCGCCCTGGCTTGNGCAAANCCGGCAACGCCGAGCCGNCAGATNGCCGCCTCCGCCCCGCCCGCGATCATNACCTCCGCATCTCCCCATTGNATNAANCGNGCNGCATCACCNATNGCATGAGCNCCGGAGGAACAGGCNGTCACAACNGCGTGGTTGGGCCCNTTGAACCCATACTTNATNGCCACTTGGCCAGANACCANATTAATNAGNCTGGCCGGGATGAAAAAGGGACTNAGGCGNCGGATTTTTCCTTCCGCGACAACTTGGGCACTCTTTTCNATTTCAGGCANTCCGCCNATGCCNGAACCNATNATTACNCCNGTTCTCAGCAGAGAGGCCTCGTCTTCCGGNGTCCANCCNGCNTCTTTNACNGCATATGCNGCNGCGGNCATGCCNTATTGGATAAANGTNTCCATNCGGCGCTGATCTNTCCNNGGCNCCCATTCATCTGGATTGAACAGATTGTGAGAACTGGCGTTTTCATCATCCGATCGAGGCACTTGCCCGGCGATTTTAGAGGGGATATCGGACACATCGAAATTGGTGATGGCACCAAGACCGGATTGGCCCTCGATAAGTTTTGACCAGGAGGCGTCCGTGCCGCACGCCAGCGGCGTGACAAGACCTACTCCCGTAACGGCTACACGTCTCATAGCGAATTATGATCCCTCGTAGAATAAGAACCGGCGCTGGTCCTCAC
>NHHQ01000148.1 GCA_002170915.1 Rhodospirillaceae bacterium TMED167
GCCCCGCCGCCCCCATATCCTGGATGGCGACAATAATATCTGTCGCCATCAATTCCAGGCAGGCCTCAATGAGTAGTTTTTCCGTAAACGGGTCACCCACCTGGACGGTGGGGCGTTTTTCCTCCGAGTTCTCGGTAAACTCTGCCGACGCCATGGTAGCGCCGTGGATGCCATCCCGGCCCGTCTTGGAGCCCACGTAGACAACCGGATTTCCGGCGCCGGTAGCAGCAGAATAAAAAATTTTATCCGCATCCGCGATGCCGACAGTCATGGCATTGACCAGAATGTTACCGTCATAGCTGCCATGAAAATCACATTCTCCACCCACGGTCGGGACGCCCACACAGTTGCCGTAACCGCCGATGCCCGAGACCACGCCGGCAACCAAATGGCAGGTCTTGGGGTGATTGGGATCACCAAAGCGGAGCGCGTTCATGTTGGCGATGGGGCGCGCGCCCATGGTGAAGACATCCCGTAAGATCCCACCCACGCCTGTCGCAGCGCCCTGATAGGGCTCGATATAGGACGGGTGGTTGTGGCTTTCCATTTTGAAGACCGCCGCCTGACCATCGCCGATATCAATGATGCCGGCATTTTCACCGGGCCCGCAGATCACCCATGGTGCCTCGGTGGGCAGGGTCTTGAGCCATTTCTTAGAGGACTTGTAGGAACAATGCTCGGACCACATGACGGAAAAGACGCCCAGTTCCGTTAGATTTGGCTCCCGGCCCAGGATATCGAGGATCTTATCGTATTCCGCTGCAGAGAGACCGTGCTCGGCAACAACGTCTGGGGTCATGGCGCTCATGGTCTTACTTTCGTGTCTCTCGGCCATCACGGGGGAAAATGAGGGGGAGCGATAATATGACGTCCATCACGCGGCGGTGCCCAGGGCACCCGCGAGACCGTCAAACAGGGGCTTTCCGCCGATCCCGCCCAACAGCGCATTAACAGCATCTTCAGGGTGCGGCATCATCCCAAGAATGGTGCCACGATTGTTATAGATACCGGCAATGTTTCGCTGCGAGCCGTTGGGATTGTGGTCTACGGTCACGGCACCTTCCGGCCCGCAATAGCGCACCGCCACTCGGCCTTCACCGTCAAGCGCATCAAGCGTAGCATCATCGGCAAAATAATTACCGTCATGGTGGGCAACGGGAACCGTCATTACTGCACCGGCTTCGTAGCCGGATAGAAATGGTGTGTCGTTATTTTCCACCTTCAAATGCACATCCTTGCAGATGAATTTCAAGTTGGCGTTCCGCATGAGCGCGCCCGGCAACAGCCCAGTTTCCGTTAGCACCTGAAATCCATTGCAAACACCCAGAACGTGGACCCCGGACTCGGCCTGTTTTTTAACCTCGTTAATGATGGGAGAATGCCCAGCCATGCAGCCGGCCCGGAGATAATCCCCGTAGGAAAACCCACCCGGAATCACAATCAGGTCAACCGCTGGAAGATCCGTTTCCCGATGCCAGACCTCGACCGGGTTTGCCCCGGCAGCAGCCAGTGCCAGCATCATATCGCGTTCGCGGTTGGATCCGGGAAAAACAATGACAGCCGATTTCATGGGAGAGCCTTCTTACCCTTCGATTTCAATATTGTAATTTTCGATAACCGTGTTAGCGAGAAGCTGGCGGCACATGGCGTCGACTTTTTCCTGGGCAGCCGACTCGGTCGAATCCGTCAGATCAATCTCGATATATTTACCCTGACGAACATCTCCGACACCGTCGAAGCCCAAACTTTCGAGCGCATGGCCAACCGCCTTGCCCTGGGGATCGAGAACCCCGTTTTTGAGGGTTACATGTATTTTAGCTTTCACCAGTTGTCCTTTCTCAATCCGCGCTTACTGCACCAGTCGGAGGCCTTCGGCCGAGAGATGTTCAAGATCGGGTAACACACCCAGCCGGGCGGCAATCTCTTGGTAAGCCTCTTCGATGCCGTCCCGGTCCTGGCGGAACCGGTCCTTCTCGAGTTTTTTATTGGTATCCAGATCCCAGAGGCGGCAGCTGTCCGGGGTAATCTCGTCGGACAGCAGAATCCGTAACTGCTCGTCTTCCCAGTATCGGCCAAACTCCATTTTAAAATTTACGAGCTTGATGCCGATCCCGGAAAATAGGCCAGATAGAAAATCATTAGTACGCAACGCAAGGCTCATGATCTCGTCCAACTCCGGATGGGACACCCAGCCAAAGGCCGTAATATGCTCCTCCAGGATCATCGGACAGCCCAGATCGTGGTTCTTGTAGTAGAACTCGACGATTGATCGCGGCAGCGGTGTGCCTTCCTCCATGCCAAATCTCTTGGCAAGGGAGCCCGCCACCACATTCCGAACGACAACCTTGATGGGAATGATTTCCACTTTGTGGAGTAGTTGCTCGCGCATATTGAGCCGTTTGATCAGGTGGGTTGGCACCCCAATTTCCGCCACTCGCGTCATGATGAGGTCTGAAATGGCGTTGTTGACGACCCCTTTACCAGTGATCTCCGACGGTTTTTCGCCGTTCAGGTCGGCTGAATCGTCTTTGAAATAGGCGACTACGGTACCGGGTTCCGGCCCTTCAAATATAACTTTGGCTTTGCCTTCGTAGAGCTGAGTGCGTCGCTGCATGTCCGGGGTTCCGAGGTAAACTTCGTGCGGGGCAGACAGTTATTTTAGGCATTGACCTATACCAGTCGGCCCGCCCCAAAACAACAGAATCGTCGACCGGAAATCAGGCGAAACTGACGGGCACGTAACCGACTTGATCCGGTCGGCCAGCGGCAAACAAGTATCTCGGCATAACCTCTTGATTTTCAAGGGACGGAAGCGCTATCAGGGACGAACTCACGGTTCCGAATCCCCCATCTGTTGCGATGAGCATGGAGCCTCCCGGCCCTTCCACAGAGTCGTAGATCCTGCTCGTTAAGAGGGCAATCCAGCCCGACCAGTCCGTCGATTCGGGGTCTGGCACGGGAGCCCGCTCGAACTGCGGTAAATAGGTCCGAATGCGCGCGGATGAGGTGTCATTGCGGTCACTTGCCGTAACCATGGAAAGTCCCTCGGGAATTGGGGTCACCTGAGCATGCACCCCCCAATGGGTTTCCGCGAGCTTGATCCAAAAAGCGTCTCGGTTATCGGCAACTACCATATTGAACGACCGGTACCCTTCCGGATTTATATCAGCAAGCATATCGGCGGCGGTTTCGGCGTCCGCATGGTCGAGCGCCTCCAGGGGCAATTCACCCCGGCTCCGGAAACCTTCCTTTGGGCCCAGGGAGTCACGCCGGTTCAAGATCGCCGCGACAACGCCATAGTCGTTCATGCCAAGCCACGTGCCACCGGCCAGTTGATCCTGGCCGGCGATTACATTCTGCCGGTCTCGCCAATGGCGGGCTGGGGGACGCCACGGCCGGTCTAGCATCTCATCCCGGTTGGCAGCGATTAGGACAGGCCAATCATGGCCGGGCCGGCGCAAAATCACAAAGGTACACATCACCCGCAAAGATAAAGGTTAGAAGAACGGATGCAAGCTGCCTCATTAGTCCTTATCTCCCCGCGCCTTGCGGTTTGACAGAGTTGCACCTGTCATGATTTTGCCTTACATGATTGAAAGCGACAACGCCTTTCACAGATAAAAATATAAGTCAAAAACCATGAGCACTCTATTTACTGACCGCGAAAAAGGCTTTGAAACAAAGTTTAGAATAGACCAGGAAACCACTTTCAAAATAGAAGCTCGGCGGAATAAGCTGCTCGGACTCTGGCTGGCAAAAAAACTCGGGCTACCGGAAAATGAGCATGAAGCCTATGCCAAAGATGTTGTTCTGGCCGATCTGAAAGAACCAGGTGTCGAGGATGTCATGCGGAAAGTGATGAAGGATGTCAGCGACCGCGCCGCCGATCTGCCCGAATCCGATGTCCGTCAAAAATTAACAGACCTCCGCGCCACTGCTTATGAACAAATAACTGCCAAATAACGCTCTGATCAACGACGAAGTTCCAGTATCTCTACCGGTTGTTTCAGAGAACAGGGGTTACTCTCGTTTTGGCACCGTGCCACTGGCCGAGAATGGGCCGGAAGGCCGGCAAAAGCCCATTCTGCTCCGACAAAAGGGTACTACACGGGATGAATATCACGAACAGCCTTTTAGCATTCTGGTTTGAGACGCGCGACCTGAACGAGCCAGTTGAGAAGCGGGATATCTGGTTTAAGTCAGAACCGGCGTTCGATGCTGCCATCCGGGATCAATTTCTCCCAGCTTGCGAAGCTGCAATGGTTGGAGATTTGGACACGCTCAAGGATGATACTGCGGGATGTCTAGCACTCGCACTTCTTCTGGATCAGTGTCCCCGGAATTTATTTCGGCATACTGCGCAGGCCTATGCGGCAGACGCACGGGCCCTAGCTGTGGCCCGCCACGCGCTTGTCGAGGGCTATGACGCCAATGTCTCTCCCTGGCACAGGGTCTTTTTCTATTTGCCATTCGAACATAGTGAAAATCCAAGGGACCAGGACCTCAGCGTCGAGCTTTTCTCCCGCCTAGGAATTGCCAGTTCACTAGAGGCTGCAAAAGGACATAGAGACGTGATCGCACAGTTTGGCCGATTTCCCTACCGCAACGACGCGCTTGGCAGAACAAACACACCGGATGAAGATGAATTTTTAAAAGATCCGCCACTCTGGGGTAAAACCAAGGCCGAAATTGACGCAATGCAAAGCTAAAAGACAAGCCAACGCAGGCAAGTTACTCCGTCAAATGAGACGGATAGTTCTCCCCGTTGCGCGATTGGTCCACTTAGGTGCCCAAGGACCTGTCTAAAAGTAATTCAGCAAAAGAAATTAGAAGCTGGCCTATGAGGTGACTTCGCCGGAGGCCCTAAAAGGGGTAATGAGGTGATTAGGCGCCGAAAACGCGGTGGAAGATCACCTCCACATTCTTAGTGTGGTAGGTTATGTCGAACAACTCTGTGAGCGCGGTCCCGTTAATATGCTCCGTAACTTGGCCATCGTTTTTGAGCTCGGTCAAAAAATCAGCCCCTTCTTCCCAAACTTTCATGGCGTTCCGCTGAACGAGGCGATAGGATTNCTCTCGGCTCACNCCNGCCTGGGTNAGCGCCANCAAGACACGCTGAGAAAAAATGAGCCCGCCTAACTGATCCANGTTTTCNTGTTGGACTCCCGGATAGACGAGAAGATTTTCNACCACGCCGGCGAGACGAGAGAGAGCAAAATCCAGCGTCACGGTCGCATCCGGCGCAATCATTCGCTCCACAGAGGAATGGGAAATATCTCGCTCGTGCCACAGGGCTACATTCTCCATGGCGGGGACAACNGCCGACCGNACGATGCGTGCGAGACCCGTCAAATTTTCCGTCAACACAGGATTACGTTTATGCGGCATGGCAGAGGACCCTTTTTGGCCCTTGGAAAAAAATTCTTCTACTTCCCGAACTTCGGTCCGTTGCAAGTGACGAATTTCTGTCGCTAGCCGTTCTACAGAGCTCGCGATCACCCCGAGAACAGCGAAGAACATCGCATGGCGGTCACGCGGGATTACTTGGGTCGACACTGGCTCCACCATCAGCCCCAGTTTTTTGGCCACATGATCCTCGACAGCGGGGTCGATGTTAGCAAAGGTGCCCACGGCTCCTGAAATTGCACAGGTCGCAATCTCTGCTCGGGCCTGCTGAAGGCGGTCGCGATTGCGATCAAATTCCGCGTAATGGCCGGCCAGCTTCAAACCAAATGTTGTCGGTTCCGCATGGATGCCATGGCTACGCCCCATGGTAGGCGTATACTTGAATTCATATGCGCGCTTCTTGAGCGCGTCGAGCACCCGATCCAGGTCAGCCAATAAAATGTCCGTGGCCTGCACCAGTTGGACCGACAAACAGGTATCCAACACGTCCGACGACGTCATCCCCTGATGGACAAAACGGGCATCCTCACCGACATGCTCCGCGAGGTTCGTGAGAAAGGCGATAACATCATGTTTTGTCTCCCGCTCAATCTCATCGATGCGATCCACGTCGAACGCGCCTTGCTCCCATATTGCTTGTGCCGCTTCTTTAGGAATGACACCGAGTTCTGCCTGCGCATCACAGGCATGAGCTTCGATTTCAAACCATATGCGGAATTTGTTTTCGGAAGCCCAAATCGCTGTCATTTCGGGTCGGCTATATCGGGAAATCATATCTTTTATTAAGGCTTTCAAGTGTTATTTAGTGATCGATAGATTGTGAATACGGCTATAGCAAGTTCAAGGAGCCAATTAAAGCGGCGCCGGTTGCTGGGGAATGGAGCCCCCCAGCTTGAGATAGCCGCTGCCCCAATACCAGATACCGCCCAACCCCTGCAGCACAAACAAAAACAGGAAAGCGGCCTGATATCCTTGCGGATCAAAGCCACCATCGGGGCTGGTCGGAAATAAATTAATGATAATCCCCATGGCCCATTGCAGAGAAAAGGCGAGGAGAAATACGAGCAAATTCATCATAGTGCTCACGCGGCCCATCAGATGCCCCGGGAAATTCTGCGAAAGTGCTGCAAACATCACCGAACCCGATGTGCCAAAAAATGCGAAAAGCGACCATATATATATGGCACAGGTCTTAAAGCCCAAAATAATTGGCACCTGGATGGCCATAAAAAAAAGCATCCCAGTTAGGACGATGGATTCTGTTTTAAATCCCCGCCGGTTGAACCGCGATGCCGTGCCACCGGTCATCAAATAACCGGCGGTCATTACCGTTGCGACGATCAGTAAACTGATGGCAACCGGTCCACGTTCCAAACCGGCGACGTCCCGAAACCACGGACCGGCCCACAGGGTAAGTGCAGCNAGAAAAGATCCCTGNGACACGACGACGAGCGGTATATGTCGGTAAAACATTGGCGTTCTCAGTATGCCGCCCATGTCCTTGATCTGATCGCTTAGGGATTCCTCGCTCGAGAGCTTGAGGTCCGCAGGACGCTCGGGAACGACGTAAAACAGGATAGCCGACGCGGCCACGCCCACGACAGCCAGTCCCAGAAAAACACCCCGCCAATCCGTCACCTGCAACGCGGCCTCGATCGGAGCAGTGGAACTCATGGCGCCAAGCCCCCCAGCCATCAGGATGAGCCCATTCGTGACCGGGTGTTTCTCCCTGGGAAACCAGTCTACGAACGCCTTGAAAGATGCCATAAGACACGCCGATACGCCGATACCAATTAAGGCTCGTGCACAAATCAGCCCAGTTTCGGTCTCCGCCATCGCAAACCAAAAGGACCCGGCCGCGGCCAATAAGAGTAGGGCTGCTTCCGTCTTTCGGGGCCCAATACGATCAAGTATCACCCCCAGTGGCAGTTGACATGCTGCAAAGCTCAGGAAATAGGCGCTGGTCAGAAGACCCAACCCGGCCGCCGACAATCCGATGTCAGCTACAAGGTCGGAAGCAATCACTGCATTAATTGTACGAAAGACGTAGGATAAATAATAGCCAAGGGCGAAGGGCAGAAGAATCCTAAGCGCAGGGAAAAAAGAGGGGGGTGTTGTCATGGAAGTCATGAGTGTAAGTGCGTCTCCCGAAAAGTAAATTCCCTTATTCCCCCCCCTTTGCGACGCCGCAGGAACGGTGTAACAATCCTAGCAATAAAAATAATCCAAACCAGGATGAACTAGTATCATTGCTTATTATCATAAAACCAACACTCACTTTGGGCACGAACATGTGGGGACCTTGTTCCGGGAGAGGGTCGATATCCGTCCGGAGATTAGTGTTCTCCTCGCTAAAGAATTTAAACGGGGCATAAAGGCTACAAGACCCCAGGCTAACCGAGGTTAGCTCTCCGGTCAGGTTCCGACTCCAATGGTAAAAACAAACCCTGAGAAGCTATGGCAGACAGCGGAACGCTATCTGAAGTCAAATCGGCCCGGACGCGCGGAGCCGCATTTACGTAAATTGGTCCAGGCTCTCCCGGGGAACCCAATTTTCCACTTTAACTATGGGCTTTGCCTTCTTCAGGCTGGGAAAATAAAAAAGGCAATAGACGTTTTGCAAAAAACGATAACACTTGACAATCCAAAACCCCCGTTTTTCTCAGCCTTGGCCGAAGCCGCTCTGGCTGGTGGCGACATCGGTCTGGCAATTAATAGCTTGGAAAAAGGGATAACACGGAGCCCCCTTGAGGTAACACTCCACCAGCGAAAAGCCATGCTCTTGCAAAACACGGATCAATGGAGCGAAGCCGTCAGCGCCTATTCCACAGTGCTCGCCTTGGATGCGCAGAATGTGGACGCCTTTGTGAATAGTGCAATTTGTAAACGCCAGTTGGGGGATTTTTCAGGTGCTCTTGAACATATCAACACAGCAGGTCGATTCCGGCCAGAAACCAGCTCAATTTTCGATATAAAAGGCTCAATCGAACAGAATATTGGGAACACCCAGAGAGCACAGGATTACTACCAACGTGCCGTCGAACTTGATCCAGGAAACTATTCCGCAAGGCGCAACTCTATGTTCAACCTGCTGAACCTCTCTCATATCGACCGGACCGCACGCTTCCAACCGGCGCAGGCCATGGATTCTCAGATCGGCGCCACAGGACTAGGTGTTACGTTTTTCAATGACCGCATGTTTCAGCCAGACCGCGCCTTAAAAATTGGCTATGTTTCAAGTGACTTCAGACTGCATGTGGTTGCCTTCAACCTTCTGCCATATTTTCAGCATCTTGATCACAAGAAATTCCAAATCCATCTATTCAGTGACGTCAAAAACCCGGATAACATCACGGCACAGTTTAGATCCCTTGCCCACGCATGGCATGAGACCTCCCATCTGAATGATGACCAAACGGCGGCCCTGATCCGGAAACATAAAATCGATATCCTAATTTTTCTTGCGGGCCGTTTCGACAACAACCGGCCCAGTGTGGCGGCACACCGGGCTGCACCCGTACAAGTCAGCTTCCATGACTGTGCGACTAGTGGATTGGCTGAAATGGACTACTGGTTGACAGACACATATCTGCATCCGGCCGATACCCAAGAGGCATCTACGGAAGAGTTGTGGCATCTTCCGGTATATTATCAATTCACCTTGTTGGACAATCTGCCAGACGCCGGGCCGCCGCCATGCGAGGAGGCTGGCCATGTGACATTTGGTGTCTTCAATAAGCCTGAAAAAATTAATGCCCAAACGGTAGGCGTCTGGGCAAAAATTCTCAAGAACGTGCCAGCGTCTGTCATTTACCTAAAATATTTTAATTTTTACGATGATCCGATGGTCCGGGGACGGCTCATCCATCTGTTTAAGGAACAGGGGGTCTCGGAAGACCGCCTTCAGTTCGGCGCTGGTTACGATACGCGGGGTTCACATCTCCAACTCTATACCCGCACAGACATCATGCTGGACCCCTTTCCGTTTAATGGTGCAACCACGACATTTGAGTCGATCTGCATGGGGCTGCCAGTTGTAGCTCTCTGGGGCGACACTTTCGTTAGCCGGGTGGCGGGATCCCTGCTGTCTCATATTGGGGAAGCCGGCCTCGCCGCACACAGTCTGGACGAGTATGTGGACATTGCCACGGCGTTGGCCCGGGATCCGCAACGACTAAACCGGTTGCGGGCCACTCTCAGACGGCAAATTATCGCCTCGCCGCTTCTTGACCCTGCAACCTATGCCCAGGAAATTGAAAAGGCGTTTAGGGAGATGTGGCGGCGACGGTGCCGTCAGAAATCAGCCGAGGCAGGCTAGAGTAGTCTGAGACTTTTTAAACTGCTGGTCCGTTCCACCCCACCACAATATGGTCATGCAGAGTGATGGCGAGCCTCTCTCACCTCTTTGGGGATGGCGTCGGATTTCGGCTCGGATAGTTATGTGCAATGATGATGGCGGATGCGGTGAGTTCTAACGACCGCTTCACAACTTCCCTCGGATAGACCGGCGTATGGTCGATGGTGCCTTCCTGCTGAACCTCGTCGGCGATGAGGATGTTACGCCTGTTGAGATAAAACATCCGGAACTATTCATTTTTTGCATGTCTCATGGCAGCCCGGCAATAATCCAGCAGCGACTTCCAGGAGCTTAACATCGACTAGACCACGAAATCGTCCCGGGTCAACCGGAGCACTGCAGCCCGAACGGTTTTGAGCGCGGCGACCGACGCAGCACCCACACCGGAGCGCGTCCGCTGTTCGACCGGCGCCGCACTGATGACGTTCACATACTACCCAAATTTTTTCAGGAGTTCTCTGGCCACTGGTTCCATGTCCCTACGCGCTTGGGCAATGAACAAAAAAAGTTCCAGCATCTCTTAATCCGCAAGAGCATCGTTGCCCGCACTCAAAAACCGGTCCCGTAAGCGATTGCGATGGCCAGCGTAAGGGGTTGCCTATCTACCGGCATGGTGTGCCTTTAACCAGATACTCCATAGGGAGGCTTGTCATACCCTTTGGGCGACTGCGTAAAAATTTCATAACCGTCCGCCGTCACGCCGATCGAATGTTCAAACTGTGCCGATAAAGACCGATCCTTGGTCACGGCGGTCCAGCCATCACTGAGTATTTTTACCTCCGGGCGCCCAATATTGATCATGGGTTCCACAGTAAAGAACATGCCCTCAACGAGTTTGGCGCCCTGTCCCGGTTTTCCGAAATGCAGAATATTTGGGGCGTCGTGGAAAATACGGCCCAAACCATGGCCGCAAAAATCCCGCACCACGGAATAGCGAAAAGGTTTCACGAAAGTCTCAATAGCGTGGCCGATATCACCTACCGTCGCGCCTGGCTTCACCACATTGATGCCCTTCATCATGGCCTCATAGGTAACGTCAACCAACCGGCGCGCCTTGACGCCGACATCGCCGACAAAAAACATACGGCTGGAGTCTCCGTGCCATCCATCCAGCAAGGGCGTGACATCTATATTAACGAGATCACTGTCGCCCAGAACTTTATCACCCGGAATGCCATGGCAGACAACGTGATTAACGGAAATACATACCGATTTCGGATAACCGCGATAGTTCAGCGGCGCCGAAACTGCCTCGTGATCAGATACGAATTCAGCGCATAATTGATCGAGTTTTTCTGTCGTAACACCAGGCTTGACGAAATCCGTGATGTAATCAAGGGTCTCTGCCGCCAACCTGCCAGCTCT
>NHHQ01000149.1 GCA_002170915.1 Rhodospirillaceae bacterium TMED167
GGAAAAAATTATTCCAAAAGCGGTAGCGGAACGGGTCAACTATCGCGCCAATCGCTACGAACGCGCCGGCATTCCAAAGATGTTGGCGAAACGGGCGGCATACCTTCTTCTGCTTGTATCTGCATTAGATATCATTCGCACCTCGAACGCCTGCAAGATGAACCAAAAGGAGACCGCCAAACTGTATTTTCGTGTGGGAGAGGAGTTCGGGCTTGGTTGGCTGCGGTATAGCGCGGAAAAACTGCCCACAGATAACCACTGGCAAAAACTTGCTGCCGCCGCCATGATCGAAGAACTCTACAGCCATCAGCGAAAAATCACCCTGCGCATCGTTAAGTCCGGGAATGGCAAAGGTGATCTGCTTGAAAGTTGGAAAAAAGCCAACGGCCCGCTCGTCTATCAAGCCGCGCAAATGCAGGCAGAGCTGGAAACGGCTGAATTAGTCGATCTTTCCATGCTAGCGGTGGCTAGCAGGAACCTCAGCGCCATCGCGGGATCTTGAGACCCCGCATCAGAATTAGGAGACGACTCCCAGCAGCTTTCCTGCCATATTAGCAGGTAATCACATGACCGGTCCGACTGATATACCATCCACAGGCAAGCTGGGCGTTGTCGCCTGGGCCTTATACGACTGGGCCAATTCAGCCTTNCCGACCGTGGTGATCACGTTTGTGTTNGCCACATATTTCACTCAAGGNATTGTCCAGGACCNCGTCGCCGGGACCAGNCTTTGGGGNTACACCATGAGCCTGTCGGCCCTGGCCGTCGCTTTGGTGACGCCTTTNCTGGGCGCCATTGCGGATCAGACAGGACGGCGAAAGCCTTGGCTCGCCACTTTTACCGCCCTGGCCATCGTGTCGAGCGCATTGCTCTGGTTTGCTGAGCCAGACATGGAATTTCTTCTATGGGCATTGATTTTTGCTGGACTTGGAAATTTCGCCTTTGAATCGGGCATGGTGTTTTATAATGCCCTGCTGCCGGATGTTGCGGGAAAAGGTCATCTTGGCAGAATTTCTGGCTGGGCCTGGGGTGNGGGCTATGCCGGGGGGCTGGTCTGCCTGGTGATCGCGCTGGTCGGGTTCGTTCAGACCGACACGCCGTGGTTTGGTATCGGCAAGGAGGACGCGGCGCATATTCGGGCAACGGTTCTTCTGGTCGCCGTCTGGTTTCTAATTTTTTCGTTGCCTCTGTTTGCCCTCACGCCGGACAGGTCTTCGACCGGCATGCCCATTAGGCAAGCAATACAGACAGGGCTCGCGGCCTTCATAAACACGCTCAAAAGAATTAAACAGTATAAACAAATCGCTCGCTACCTTTTGGCCCGCATGATTTATACAGATGGACTAAACACCCTCTTTGCCTTTGGCGGAATTTATGCTGCCGGGAGCTTTGGATTTTCTTTCACGGAAATCATTCAGTTCGGGATCGCAATTAATCTCACGTCCGGGCTCGGGGCAGTCACCTTTGCCTGGATTGACGATTGGATCGGGCCCAAAAAAACAATCCTCATCGCCGTCGCGGCACTGATTTTTCTCAGCACTATTCTATTGATCATCGAGTCTAAAACCCTCTTTTGGATATTTGGTTTGGCATTGGGGCTTTTTGTCGGCCCCGCGCAAGCGGCCAGCCGGTCGCTGATGGCCCATATGGCGCCAGACAATATGATAACGGAAATGTTTGGACTGTTTGCCTTTTCAGGCAAGGCCACGGCGTTCCTGGGACCCGCCGCAGTGGCCTTTGCCACGGACATGTTCGGCAGCCAACGTGCCGGAATGTCGACCATCGTGATTTTCTTTGTGGCCGGCGCCCTCCTCATGCTAAGGGTGCGGGATCCGTCAAAAACGGAAAATTAATGACCTCTCACTCTCACGGAGCCTGACCCACTTCCATGACATTTCCAGATCAAAAATATAACGCCGTCGACGACTATGCGGCGGCATATTTCGACCAGTATGCAGAAGCTTCTGCCAGCGTAGACACCGATAATTTAACGAGGGCCATCGCGCTTTTAGCCGAGACCTATGAGTCGGGCGGCACATTATTCGTCTGCGGTAACGGCGGTTCTGCGGCGATCTCCAACCATTTGGCCTGTGACCATGGCAAATTGTTGGCAACGGATACCGATCTGTTGCCGCGCGTTCAGTCTCTGGCCACTAACATCGAGGTGATCACAGCAATTGCCAATGACATTTCCTATGATGAGGTNTTTATCCACCAACTCCGGTTATCNGCGGNAAAAGGGGATCTTGTGATGACCNTNAGTTCCTCNGGAGANTCAGAAAATGTCGTACGGGCCGCNTCTTGGGCCCGGGAAAACGGCATAGAGGTGATTTCTCTGACCGGTTTNACCGGCGGACGAACCGCCNAAGTCGCCAGCGTTAACCTGCATGTGGTGGGCGATAATTACGGTATTATTGAAGATGTCCATCAGTCGTTGATGCATCTGATGGGGCAATATATGCGCCAACAGCGGATGTCAGAAGACCTNNTCCNGGACCGCAAGTTTTAACAACAGNTGAGATTTAATGCCGGAAGTGGCGCATGCCGGTAAAGACCATGGCAAGCCCGGCATCATTTGCGGCGGCGATAACCTCGTCGTCCCGGATAGAGCCCCCCGGCTGAATAACCGCCGTGGCGCCGGCCTCTGCGGCTGCCAAAAGTCCATCGGCAAACGGGAAAAAGGCATCCGATGCGACAACGGCGCCTTGAGCCCAACTGGTCTTGTCGCCAGCCACTTTGGCAGCGTCAGCGGCTTTCCAGGCGGCAATCCGTGATGAATTGACGCGGCTCATTTGACCCGCACCGACCCCCACTGTCATGCCGTTTTTAGCATAAACAATGGCATTCGATTTCACATGTTTGCCAACCGTAAAAGCAAACAGGAGATCCTGCATCTCTTGTTCCATCGGCGCGCGTTTGGTGACGGTTTTAAGCTCTGCCGCTGTCACTGCAGCATCGCGACTCTGAAGAAGATAGCCGCCCGCTAGCGTCCTGAGGGTAATCCTGGCGGCAGATGGGTCTGGCAGTCCGCCCGTTTCCAAAACACGCAAATTCTTCTTAGCGGAGAATATGTCCCTGGCAGCGTTGTCAAACGCTGGGGCAATCACCACTTCCGCAAACAGTTTCACAATCTCTTCAGCCGTCGCTGCGTCCAGGGGTCTGTTGACGGCGACAATCCCGCCGAAGGCACTCTCAGTGTCACAAGACAAAGCCTTCTGGTAGGCCTCCAACAGTGTCCCGCCGATGGCCACGCCCGATGGATTGGCGTGCTTGATAATCGCACAGGCTGTATTTTGAAATTCCGCCACCAATTCAAAGGCAGCGTCCGTGTCATTTAGGTTGTTAAAGCTGAGTTCCTTGCCCTGCAATTGGGTGGCTGTGGCAACACCGGGACGGTCTTCGCTATTGGTATAGAACGCTGCCATCTGATGAGGGTTCTCTCCATAGCGGAGTTCCTGGCGGCGCGCCCCGGCCAGCACAACCCTCTCTGGTAACGGGTCGTCCAGCACGTCAGCAAACCATGCGCCGATGGCGGCATCATACGCNCCNGTCCGCCGNTAGGCCTTGGCCGCNAGTGATTTTCGGAAATCCANTGTGGTGGNGCCCTTGTTTCCCTGCATTTCCTCCAACAAACGCTCATAATCAGATCGGTCGGTGATAACGGTGACGGCAGCATGGTTTTTAGACGCGGCCCGGATCATGGCAGGTCCGCCAATATCTATGTTCTCGATACAGGTGTCATAGTCCGCACCCGACGCCAAGGTGGCCTCAAAAGGGTATAAATTTACCACCAACAAATCGATGGGCTCGATCCGATGCGCGTCCATCTGCGCCGCATCGCCGGCATTTCCTCGCCGGGCGAGAAGCCCACCATGGACTTTGGGATGCAGAGTCTTAACTCGGCCATCCATAATTTCCGGGGACCCCGTGTATTCCGCGACGTCCGTTACCGCAACACCGGCCTCCCGAAGCGCCGCTGCCGATCCGCCTGTGGAGAGTATTTGAACCCCTTGGTCTGCCAGACGCGTGCCCAACGCGACCAAACCAGTTTTATCAGAAACGGAAATTAAGGCGCGGCGGATGGGCGTGTCAGTCATCGAGGAACTCCTAGCGTGAAATCTGAGAGGTTCACGGGATATAGCAGACCCATCTCGGAGGAACTAGGAGGAAAGAAACGACGCAAAAAAACGAGCTATTCCGCGATGTCCGGCGTAGGTTCTTTGGTTAATCCAGACTCAAACTCTGGCACAAGCTGCCGAATCGCGTCGAGCGCTCCCTTAGTATTAGACGTCTCGATACAAGTGGCTAACCTATCAAACACCGGCATAATTTCATCCATCGCAGCGGCGCGCGGGGACGCGATCAGCACGCCATCTTTTGTCGTGGGTACGGGGGCCTCCGCACCATGAAAAATTTCTTCAAAGAGCTTTTCACCAGGCCGAATACCGGTAATTTCAATTTTGACATCTTCTCCAGGCTTCAGACCTGCGAGTCGGATCATCTGCTGCGCCAGGTCCATAACTTTCACAGGCTCACCCATGTCGAGAACAAAAATTTTACCATCCTGGCGCCGTTCTTCATTGCCCAAGGCAGACGCTTGCAAGACGAGTTCAACAGACTCTCTAATCGTCATGAAATAACGCGTCATGTCAGGATGCGTAACGGTAAGCGGGCCTCCTCGAGCAAGCTGGTTTCGGAACAACTCAACCACAGAACCTGTTGACCCCAATACATTGCCAAACCGTACCGTCACAAATGTCGAATCATCTGATCTTTTATTGCTTAAATCGACAGCCTGGCAGTAGATTTCCGCCAATCTTTTTGTCGCTCCCATAACATTAGTGGGATTAACCGCTTTATCCGTCGAAATTTGCACAAAAGCGTCGACACCAACCGCCCTTGCTGCGCTCACGACATTTTTTGTACCAAGGATATTTGTAGAGACCCCCTCTAGTATATTGCTCTCTACCAAGGGAACGTGTTTCAAAGCCGCCGCATGAAAAACGATCTCCGGTATGTGACGCCGGAATATGTCATCGATCCTCGAAAAGTCGCGAACATCCGCGATCATGGCAATTTTATCCATCTCTGGAAACTGGTCGCCAACCTCCAAGTCAATCCGGAACAAATTATACTCCGAACTATCTAAAAGGGTCAGATGAGAAGGTCCCAATTTCACGAGTTGACGTACCAGTTCACTTCCAATACTTCCGCCAGCACCTGTCACCAAGACGCGACGGCCTGCAATAAAATTTCGGACAGCCATTTGGTCAAGACTGGTTTGGGGGCGNCCCAACAAATCTTCGACNTCAATCGGCTTCACAGTCATCCCGGCAGGCAAATCGTTTTTAAAATCAGAGAGCGACGGGAGTCGTGCCACGGTCATTCCCAGATTTTCTGCAATTTCAAAAAGATCTTTCACGCGCGTGGACTCAATCCGCTCAGAGGTTACAACAAGCCGTTGTGGTTTTGCTCCGCGTCGGCCAAGCTCCTCCACAACAGATGGAATAGAGTCGACCGTGCCAAGGATTTCGACACCATGGATATCCCGGCCCACACGGGACGGGGTGCCGGATACGATGCCCACGATTCGATAGTTGGAGTCAGTCCGAGAAATATCCCGGATAAATAATTCTGCACTGTCGCCGGCGCCCACCAGCAAAATCGGTATCCGAAGATGTGCGTCTCTCTCTAATATGAAGTCGAGCCGCCGGTCTTTCAGCAATCGATAAGCAAATCTGGGGCCGCCCAACAACGCAATCAGCACAAACCAGCTGATGAAGGGCAGGGAGCGCGGGAAGTCTTCCAGTCGGGTCACCGCAAATAATATCACCAAGAAGATGAGCACCGTGAGACTCGCTGCTTTGGTGATGGTCAGAAGATCATTCAGGGAGGCATAGCGCCATACCCCCCGGTACATTCGAAATGCCCGAAAGACGACGGCGGCGACAATGGTAAAGATCCCCGTCGCGAGATACAGCTCTGCCTCTGGATAGGAGGTAATATCTTCGCCCAGACGCAAAAGCAGCGACAAGAAAAACGCCAGCGCGGCGGCGATGACGTCATGGATAAACGCGGTTTTCGGGCGATTGAAAATCATGATCGGAAATCGTCTACCTCATTCCTCTCCATTCGTCGGATCGCATCACTGACTGTCGGATGGAGGAGACATCCCGGCGGAGAGCGAAGACATCGTTTCCCGGAGCCCCTCCGGCATGGTATACGGCGGTGACCAGGATAAAACACGCCTAATTTTTGCCGACTCTACTTCCAGAGATTGTGTCATCCGCTCAATCGCCTGGCGACGGCCGGTCACAGTTCCGGCAAGGTATAAAAGCCAGAGTGGACAATGAATTATGCGGGCTGTGACCCCCGCAGCCTCGGCCATGTACCGTACCAAATCTCCCGTCGACAGGTCCTTCCCATCACTCACAAAGAATGTTTCACCACTCGCGTTTGGATGATCAAGACACGTGGTAATAGCAGAGGCCAAATTTCCAACATAGACGAGGCTGCGACGATTAATCACAGCACCTAGGGGGAAGGGCCATTTTTTGATAACCGCTTTGGCGAGNNTCGCAAAATTNCCNCNCACGTTGGGGCCATAGACGAGAGGCGATCGCAAAACGACCAGATCCATATCTTTATTATTAACAATGGCAGTCAAGGCCTGTTCAGCCTCCCATTTTGAGAGACCATACGCATCCACGGGCGCGGGCGTGTCGTCCTCTGAATACGCAGCCCCATCTGTTTTCTCGCCATTTGCCTTGATTGAGCTTAGAAACACGAACCGCTTCACACCGGCCGCAGCTGCGGCTGTGGCCAATGATCTGGTGCCCTCCACATTGACGCGGCGATACTCTGACAAAGGATCTGATGCTTGGTCATCCATTTGGTGTACACGCGCCGCCAAGTGTATAACCACATCGGCACCGGCGACCGCTTGGGACCAATCCATCTCCGCGCTAAAACCTGGCATACAATATAACGGAATATTTTCTGGCCCGGCATACAACCCATTGTCACGGGTAGTGCCCGTGAGCGTATGCCCCAAGTCGCGCAATTGCCGGCAAACTTCTTGGCCTACAAACCCTGTCGCGCCAGTGATGAGGATCCTGCTCATTTTGACCAGATCTCATTCAGTCGCNTCTGAANTTCGGGCANAGAATGAGCCACCAGGTCCAGTTCCCGCAGGTTTACAATGTCAGGATCGTATCCATAGCTAACGGCAATAGATCGGATACCTGCAGCATGAGCGGCACAGATATCATTATGACTATCCCCCACCATGATCACTTTTCTGGCCTCCAAGCCCATTTCAGACATCATATCCGTAATATGGCGGCCATCCGGTTTCTGGTGCGGCACCTCATCTCCGCACCGGACCAGGGCAAAGTATTTGGTGATATCAAAATAGGCCATGACCGGATCAGTCGTGACCCGGGGTTTGTTCGTGCAAATCGCCAGTTGCGTTCCGTCAATTTGAAGCTTCTCGAGCAGTTCAATACCACCCGGGAAAATTTTTGATAGCCGAACAGGATTATCCCGATAAAGGCTAAGAAATGCGTCGACGATTTCTCTCGCCTGGCTGTCAGAGTCCTT
>NHHQ01000150.1 GCA_002170915.1 Rhodospirillaceae bacterium TMED167
TGCGTAAGCAAGGCAAAGACCAGAAGAACCCCGCAAGGATACAGATTAACCAACACAACAAATTTGTCCGTAGGGTCTTCAATGAGACCTTTGAGAGGGGTGGTCGTTTCTATGGAGGGTTCTGGCAGCAAGTGGGCAAGGACCACCGTAAGCATATTCGTTTGAATGGTGAACGGGTCATAGAAATAGATTTTTCTGGTTGGCATATCCAACTTCTCTATGCCCGTAAGAACATCAATTACTATTCCAAATATGGGCCAGGGGCTGATCCTTATGACATCCATGTTCCTGAGATAAATGATCCTGCCTATCGCAGGTGGCTCATTAAAACCCTCATGCTCATCGCCGTGAATGCCACCACACAAGCCAAGACATTCATGGCTATGCAACATACTGACACACCAGACGACCTGAACAGACCAGCAGGACTGGTCTTATCTAATGAACTTCTGGGTTCCATCTTGGATAAACTGAAAGCCAAGCATCATGAGATAGGAGAGTTCTTCTGCACAGGTGCTGGCATAGAACTACAGAATGTGGATGGGCAAATTACAGAACAGCTTATCAAGACCTTCACACAATCTGGTGTTCCTATCCTGACAGTTCATGACAGCTATCTTGTACCTGAAGATTATAACAGAGACCTGCTGGCTGAGATGATGAAGGAATACAAAGCCATTGGACTAGGAGGTAAGCATCTGGGAGGTACTGGTCTTGCAAGTTTAGAGACAGACTTGGCCTACACGAGGGTAAAACAACTTGGTTATCTAGACGAGGAGTTTGATCCAGAGGAACCAGGGGGAGGAGAGCTACATCAGGAGATACTGGCTCTCAGAGAACAGGAACTGACAGCAACACCAGCCTATAAGCGAAGGTTGTCTGCATTCAGAGAATGGCTTGAGAGGGACTAGGTGGATCACGTTCTATCAGTAACAGCCTACGTATTGCCTATCGCAATGTAATCGTGTTCCATGATGTCTGTAATTCTTTAAAAACTATCTGAACTACGCAGGAATCTCTGACATTGTAATTTTGGGGGAACAAAATGCCACTAGTAAGANTATCAACTNGAGCNGATAAACTCTCACCCGATAAGAAAAAGAGATTATGTAAAGATATTCTCGACGTAATGTTAAAACATACGACAGCTCCACCTGAAGCAGTATCAGTGATTATTGACGAAGTGCCTGATGACAACTGGATGATGAACTCAAATATGATTAGTGAAAGAGACCCATTTCGTTAGCCACTGTTTTCTAGAGCAATGTGGGGTGGCGATTGGGGCGCTGGGAAGAGAAAGTTATTCTATCTGAGGCTTTGCCATAGACACACACGTCTATTGGTTTTGATCAAGGGGGCTGGGCTATGAAACCAATTGCAACCATACTGACGGTCTTCTTCACCGTGATGTTCTCATCCAGTGGCCATGCTGCTGGAGTGAAAGTGAAGAAACCCTATCTTGGAGAGGCTCCGATGTTTCAAATGATTCAATCGGATGCAAAGGCCAATATTATTTTTTTTAATGGTGGTCCGGGATGGTGGGGCAACCTTAGATCAAAGAATTTTCTGATTAGAGAGCGTGAGAAATTCTTTTCGAGGGACTTAAACGTTTATTTGTTTCCGAACAAAAAGAAAAAATACAAAATGTCGTATGACGACAGGTTACACCAGGATCACATCTCCAGGATTAGGGAGCTANTAAAGGATATCCGTACCCAAAATGACCTTCCGATTATCCTCGCTGGAATAAGCCGTGGTGCCGTCTCTGTCGGAAAGTTTATCTCTCAGTACGGAAAAGACGTAGACGGAGCGATACTATTATCAGCTATTTATTATAACTACGAAATGACCAAGAAGAATGACTACTCAATGCAGACGGTAATTGGAACCAGTGATTATACAAAGATTCTGGTTATTCACCATGAGANTGACTGTTGTAANGTTTGCCANCCCGCAAGTGCAAAGCANTTCTTTGAAGANCTNGAGANGAAGCACAAAACAATCAAAATGATCTCAGGTGGGGGTTCCTCTGGCGGTTGCAATGGACCCTTCCATCATCATGGATTTGAGGGTGTTGAGGACGCCGTCGTTGAGGAAGTCGTCTCTTGGATTAGCTTATTATGACGGTCCAACATATTGCCTATCGAAATGTAATCGTGTTCCATAATGGTTGAGCTTTGCCATATACACACAAGTCTATTGGTTTTGATTATTGGTTTGTTTCTGAGTATGCCTCAGTCGTTTGGTTATTTTCTTGCTCCAATCCAGGCTGCTTTGTACAAAAAAGGCATATTTTTATTTTCCTTTTGATGACCAAAGCCATTTAACTTCATTTTCCAAACTAATTTTTTAGAACTTCGATCAAAAACTAACAAGTGTGTTGAGTCGGTAAGCAATATTAGATCTGCGGAAATACGCTCATTGGTTCTAAGGAATGAATAACCCTTTTTGCTATACTTAAAGTAATGCGAGCCATCCCCTTTCGTTGTGTTCGGCTTTCGATCTCTTACCAACAAGGCACTCCTTCTTGCTATGGCAACAAGCTTTCCGCTCTCTAATCGGGGGTCATGCACTAGTCGTATCCGCTGGTGACGTTCAATGATTTTTAAATCCTTTGCGATTAATACGACTGTATTAAGATTTCTAAGGCTTACCGAGAAGCTCCCGTCCTCTAACTTTTGTACGGCATTTACGTGAGTATAGTCTCCCGGTGGTCCACCCCGTCTTTTTGGTCGATTACAACTAGTGTATTTCTCAGCACAAGACACTCCGCTATCAGCGATCTTCCATTCAAATACTTTTTTGCCATCAGGCGCTATCTCGACAACCTGATTGTCTCCTTCTTTGTCCCAAGCATTTACGAAGATGGTATTGCCGTTGGGGAGTCTGTCTGCATCATGGGAGACAGAGTCAGTCTCATAGAACCACACTATTTCTTTTTTTCGATTAACCTCATAAATCCCGCCCCCAGGGACTACGAATAAAAAATGATCTTGTTCATCCAGCCACTCTATGTCGGCTCCTTTCCGCATATCTCCCTTATCCCGAATTTTACTGGGTATTTGATATTTCCAGGTGACAAGGCCGTCTAGGTTGACTTCGTAAATGGTCCCCTCTTTTGGATCGATGTAGGCAATTTTACCCTCTGGTAGTGAAACATTCTCAGACTTCCAAGCGGCACCCACTAGATCATCTGCATGAAGTAAATCGCCGTTTGCACTGAAAAATAGACATACGAAAAATGCAACGAAAATTCTGTGGTTCATTTTTTATCCCAACTTCTTAGCCAAGTCCTCTGCTCTCAAATGAGTATACCGTTGTAGCATGCGTAAGTCTTTATGTCCTGTAATGGCTGCTACTTCCATGACATTCAGACCTTTCTCAAAGAACCTGCTGGTGGCCTCATGTCGGAGATCATGAAAGCGTAGGTCTTCTATACCCAGCTTGTTGGTTGTTCTGCGCCATACTCCCCGCAACGCTTCTGACGAGATGGGAAATAAGCGGCCACTCATATGTCTTGGAAGATAATTCAGAATATGAATTGATTTAGAAGACAGAGGAATTGTCCTGCTGTCTCCATTCTTTGTGATTGGCAGGAGTGCAGTTCGTCTTTTCACGTCAATGTTTTGCCAAGTCAGCGATAAAAGCTCGCCTCGCCTCATGCCTGTTTCTATTGCTAACTGAACAAGCGGTCTGATCCAGTAATTGTCAGAGTCAGACAGAGCTTCCAGTAAACGTCTCTCCTCGTCTCCTTCAAGTCTGCGCTCACGGCCTCTTGGTTCTCGTGGTTTTGTAACGTCCAAAACTACATTTTTTTTGTTGATACCCCATTCCTTGCCCCCAATTTCCATAGCATGACTAATAATCTGGAGTTCTTTTTTTACAGTTGTTCCTGATACCACTTTGAGACGGCTGTCTCTGTAGTCCGTGACATGTATTGAACTCAATTTATGGAGCGGGACAGATGCTAACGGATGTTTCNGCATCTTTGATATTCGAGAAACTTCAACATCTGCTCCTCGTTTCCTGATGCTCACTTCGATTTTATATTTCTCTAGCAGTCCCCCAAGTGTTTCGAGTTTACATGCNCCCTCCAGCATATATTCGCCCAACTGGATTTGTCTCTCCGTTGCGACTGCCCAATTCTGGGCATCTCTTTTGTGGGCAAATGTTTTGGAGATAAGTGGGTATTCAGACTTCCGTATCTGAACAT
Organism: Rhodospirillaceae bacterium TMED167; assembly: GCA_002170915.1. Next base: position 4,214 of record NHHQ01000150.1, read on the forward strand.
TCCATTTGTTATTTCGTTTACGATAAGCTGCCATTTTCAACCTCACTGTGACAGGAGTGTGACAAAAGGTTGAATTCGTTAGGTGCCGCCAAATCATGCAATGACGTGTGAGGTGCTGTATCGCTTGTTCAGCTTAGCTTTGAGGTTGGTGCCCAGGAGAAGACTCGAACTTCCACGACCTTGCGGCCACTGGCACCTGAAGCCAGCGCGTCTACCAATTCCGCCACCTGGGCNTNGCTNTATCATTACGACGGACAAAGTCACTATGCACATCCGCGACCTTGCCAGCGAGATGTGGTCGTACCCCTCCAGCCCTCGATCTGTCAACCGCCAACGTCTTGGCATCCCTGGTCTCGCGCCATAGCGCCCATGCCATCAAAATCCGGGGGCCAGCAGGCTGTCCGGGGACCGCAAAACATAATTGACATCTTGTGCGAGGAGGGACGGCGCTTTATCTAACATAAACACCGATCTAAATAATGTGACGTCGTGGAGATGATACAATGTCTCAGAGAATTGTAACGGTTTTTGGCGGCTCCGGTTTTATCGGACGCCATGTGGTCCGGCGACTAGCACAGGAAGGAGCACAAGTTCGCGTCGCTGTCCGCGATCCCGAGACGGCCAACTATTTGCGCCTCATGGGCGGAATCGGCCAAATTGTGCCTGTCCCTACCGACATAAGCGATCCTGCGTCCGTCGCGCGCGCGCTCGATGGCGCGGACCAGGCCGTGAATTTGGTGGGCATTCTATTTGAGGCCGGCAAGCAGCGCTTTCAAAGGGTACACACCGATGCGGCAGCCTGCATTGCGGATGCGTCGCAGACGGCCGGAGTGCGACAATTGGTGCATGTGTCCGCCATCGGCGCCGATACAAAATCAGATGCCCTCTATGCGCGGACCAAAGGCCTGGGAGAAAAAGCGGTCAAAAAAGCTTACCCAAAGGCGACCATTTTGCGACCCAGCATCGTTTTTGGCCCCGAGGACGGATTTTTCAATCTGTTCGCTGGCATGAGCCGTTTGGCTCCGGCCCTTCCCGTGTTTGGTTGTCCGGCCTGGCCCAAAGTATCCGTGTTTTCTAACAAAGGTTTGTTTAATCTTGATTTTTACGGTGATGGCGGCACCAAGTTCCAACCGGTTTATGTGGGGGACGTTGCGGATGCAGTAATGACGACGTTGGGATCGCCTGAGACTGCGGGCAAGGTCTATGAGCTCGGCGGGCCTACCGTTTACAGCAGCAGAGAGCTTATGTCGTTAATGCTTCGGACAATTGGGCGCCGGCGAATCCTCCTGCCGCTCCCTTTTTGGCTGCTGACCACTATGGGGTTTTTTATGGAAGCCCTGCCAAAACCTCTCATCACCCGTGATCAGGTGAAGCTGCTGCGGCGGGACAATGTCGTAGCTCGGCGCGCCAAAAAATTACAGGATTTGGGGATAGCGTCCACGGCGGCGGAAGCCGTGCTGCCGACCTATCTGGCCAGGTTCCGGATCCCCCGGCGCGATAGCGTGGAGAAATCCTAGACGATCTGGCTATGATCAGAAGAACAGTTTTTTAGGAGGTAACATTCTTATGGAGCATTCTGGTATCGGTTGTTGCTCTGGTGGCGATGAAAATCTCGCCATATTCACTTAGAAAGTTAGAGCCCTTCACCGTCCGCCGGATCAATGGCAGATGGTCGAGCCTGTCCAAGGTTCGCGTGCTGCCGGTTTGTACTAAACATTTTCGACTATTGGGTTGAAATATGATCAACAATAGCTGCATAAACGGCTCTGATTCCCATGGCCTCGCCGCCCTCCGGGCGGCCCGGGCGGTCTCCGGCATTCCACGCCATCAAATCGATATGCGCCCAAGAAACCGACGGCTCGACGAATTCCTGCAAGAACAAGGCTGCTGTGATGGCGCCGCCAAACCCCGAGTCCGGTGCATTGGTGATGTCGGCGGTCTTGCTTTTAATAAGCCGGCGGTATCCCGGCCATAGGGGCAGCCGCCACATAGGATCCTGTTCCGTGGTCCCCGCCTGCAAAATGCGGTCCGCCAACAGATCGTCATTGCTGAACAGGGCCGGCAGCTCGGTGCCCAGCGCGACCCGGGCGGCCCCGGTAAGGGTGGCAAAATCAATGATAAGGCGAGGTTTTTCGCGGGCCGCTTCGCTGAGAGCATCGGCCAGGATAACGCGGCCCTCCGCGTCCGTATGACCAATTTCGATGGTTTTGCCGCTGCGTGACGTGATCACATCCAAGGGCCGGATGGCATTGCCTGCAATGCTGTTTTCCACTGCCGGTATAAGCACCCGAAGCCGTACGCGAACTTTGGCGGCCATAAGGAGGGCGGCAACGCCCAGAACATGTGCTGCACCGCCCATGTCCTTTTTCATCAGTTTCATCCCGGCCGCCGGTTTGATGTCGAGGCCGCCAGTGTCGAAACACACGCCCTTTCCAACCAAGGTGACCTTTGGATCCCGGGGCCGTCCCCACGTCAAGTCAAGCAGGCGCGGCGCATCGTCGCTCGCCCGCCCAATGGCGTGAATAGTGGGGAAATTTTTCGCCAAAAGCTGCTCGCCGCGTAGGGCCTTGAACTTGGCCCCATGTTGCAGTGCAAGGGCACGGGCAGCTTTTTCCAATTCACTTGGCCCCATATCATCGGCCGGGGTGTTGATCAGATCGCGGACCAGGAATGTTGCTTCCATGACCCGGGTCACATGGGCCGTGTCGCAGGTTTTTGGCCAGCAAAGTGATGTCTTCAACGCGACGGGTTTGCGATAGGCATCGAAGTGGTAGCTGCCGAGCGCCCAGCCAAGAGCAGCCCGTGTCGCGGCCGCTTTCCCGCGCACACCGTCAAGCCGGTAGAGGCCGTCCGGCAGGTTGCGCGCGAGGCCTGCCGTATCCCAAATCTCCAGTGGATCAGAGATACCCAGCACGACCCTCGACAGGCTCCCGTCGGCCCCCGGGATCAAACATGTTTTGCCTGGCGTCCCGGTAAAGCCATTCACTGTCATCCATTTTTTCTCATAAGCGGAGCGGTCGGCGCGCCATTGCGTCAAGTCTTCTTGGGTGACGACCGTAACAGGGGTGGCTTTTCCATCGGAGGGTGAAAATAGTTTCATCAAGACCTCTCTAGATCCATGCAGTGACGTGGATATATTTCATTTATATATTTAGACCCACCATAGCGTCACGCGAATAACCCAAAAATTACACCAATTAGCGCCCACTTGCCTGACTGAGTGGCAGTGTCATCAGCACCGCCAGGCCGATCATCACCCCGGACACTAATAGGCAGGCCGCAAGCCCATAAAACTGAAATACAATTCCGGAAAGTAGAGTGCCTAAGAATCGCCCTGCTGCGTTGGCCATATAATAAAAGCCCACGTTCAAGGCGATTTTATCACGATCCGAATAGGCCACGATCAGAAAGGAATGCACTGAGGAATTTATAGCAAAGATGATGCCGAACAGGCACAATCCGCTGATCAATGTCAGTTTGACCAAGAGGCCATCGGCCCAAAAGTCAACGGCTGCTGGTGTTAGACCGGCCGCAATGGCCAGCGGGATGAGACACAGCAGCGTTCCCCAGTATTTTGCCGCCCTCGCGCCGCTACCAGCATCAGATACATGTGTGAGAAGCTTCGGCGCTACGGCCTGGATAACCCCGTACCCGATCACCCAGGCCGCCATAAAGCCGCCAATCTGATCAAAGCTCCAGCCGAATTGGCGGGCCAGAAAGATGGGAACACCAACAACGAACCAGACATCTCGTGATGCGAAGAGAAATACCCGCGCGATGGAAAGAAAGTTAATTTCCCGCTTTTTGGAAAATAGATCTCGAGGGGTGATCTTTTCGCTTGCTCGCCCCAAGTCTGCCGTCACTAACCCCCTAGCGGCGAGAAGGACAAGTATCAGGAATACTGCCAGGGACCAAAGCGCGATGTGGAACCCCAAGAACTGCAAAAGAATGCCACCGAGTAAAAAGCCGACACCTTTCAGAGCGTTCTTGGACCCGGTCAACAGCGCGATCCATCGAAATAAGAGCCCTTGATTTTTCTCTGGAACGACTCGTTTCACCGCGCTCTTAGCGCTCATTTTGGTGAGATCTTTGGCCACGCCACTGAATGCCTGGGCGGTCATCACATAGATGACAGAGATATCGAGGGCCCAATGTGGCTGCACCCCAGACAGCATGATCAGGGCGCCAATTTGAACAATAAGACCGGTGAACAGGGTCAGCTTTAGCCCATGTTTAGCGCCGATCCATCCTCCAATAAAGTTCGTGAAAATACCCATGGCCTCATAGAGGAGAAACATAAAGGCCAGATTAACGGGCGAAAAACCGAGGGTGTGGAAATGTAACAACACAAGCATGCGCAGCGCACCGTCGGTCAGGGTAAAGCCCCAGTAGGTACCGGTGATGGCGGCATAACTTTTTCCATCGTTTAACTGAAACCGTCCCACTATTTTATTCCGTTTTTTAGAGTGTTGCGGCGATTTTCATCGCTAAATCCACCATTCTGTTTACGTACCCCCATTCATTATCATACCAAGCATAAATTTTGACTTGCGTCCCATTAATTACCAGGGTTGACGGCCCGTCGATGATAGAGGACCGGGAATCATTCGTGTAATCGACTGAAACAAGGGGACGGTCTTCCAAACCGAGAATACCATTTAGCTCCGTTTTCGAAGCGTTCCGAAAGATCTGGTTGACCTCATCGGCAGAGGTAACCCGCTTGACCTCGAACACGCAGTCGGTAAGCGACGCGTTGAGGAGCGGGACGCGAATAGCGTGCCCGTCTAATTTGCCCTTCAGATCTGGGTAAATCAGAGTTATGGCGGTGGCCGAACCAGTTGTGGTCGGAATGAGTGAGGTGAGGCCCGACCGGGCTCGGCGCAAGTCTTTATGGGGACCGTCCACCATAACCTGCGTATTAGTGACATTGTGGACGGTGGTTATACTGCCATGTGTGATTCCGATATTTTCGTGGATTACCTTAACCACCGGAGCGAGACAGTTCGTGGTACAGGAAGCTGCAGTGACGATGTCGTGGGTGGCGGGATTATATAACCAGTCGTTCACGCCCATGACGATGTTGAGTACATCTTCCTCCTTCACGGGCGCGGCTACGATTACCTTTCTGGGTGTTCCCGCAAGGTGCGCCGACAGTGTTTCACGGGTTCTGAACTCACCACTCGCTTCGATGACAATGTCCACACCCGCTGCTGACCAGGGGATCTCTGCCGGCGTGGAGTAGGCCGAAATAGAGAGGTTTTTTCCAGAAACTTGGAGGTATGACGATTGCCAGGAGATATCTCGATCCCAGCGACCGTGTACAGAATCAAATTCTAGGAGATGGGCTAACACTTCAGGATCGCCGTGAGGCTCATTGATGTGAACGATGTCTAGGTCCGGCCAGTCCCAGGCCACGCGAAGTGCCAGGCGTCCAATTCGGCCGAGTCCATTAATTCCCACGCGTGTGGTCATGCCTTTTTTATCACTCCTTTTTTGCCGGGTGACCGGGGGCTCGTTTTTTTAAGTCCCCAGGAACCATTGGTATATTAATCTCGTCTCAGAGTTGCGGATTTATGACAACCCGGTCACGCGTCTCATTTTGCAGCACCCTGTCATAGCCGGCAGCTACCGCATCCAGGGAGAAAACATGATCATCCCGGATTGGGTAGGGCTTGTAGACGCCGAGCTCGAAGCCATCGCGCATCGCTTCTAAGATTTCACCTGAGATCACTGCGTCATGATCCATATTACTCACGCCGACCAGCATATGATTGCCCCTGTAGAAAGTACGAAGGTTGATTATATTCTCTTCCACAAAAGTGGAGATGATGATCTGCCGACCTTCTTTGGCGAGGCACGCGTTGGCATCGGCGAAATAGGGACTTCCAACGCCATTCATGATAATGTCAGCACCCCGCCCACCGGTCCGTTCCAGGATGGCCGCCCGCAAGTCGGGCTCCGTGGACAGGGTCACAACGTCAACCGGCACCGTCGCCTGACCGTCATAGACGTCTTTTGTGCGCTCAACAGCGATGACTGTAGCGCCGGCACCCGCTGCCAATTGTACGCTCGCTTCGCCAACTTTCCCGCCGGCGCCCAGAACAACAACAGTGTCACCAGCCTGTACGCGAGATCCCTTGACCATGCCGAGCCAGGCGCAGGTCCACGAGACGCCGAGGCAACCGGCCTCCAGCAGAGATAGATTGGTCGGTTTTTCGCGTACCGCCGCCGCATCGATCACGGCGAACTCCGCGTGGCAGCCGTCGCGTTTCATGCCGAGGTCGCCGCCTGTGCCCCATACCTGTTTGCCGATATGGTGGGCCGGGCCATCGACCACCGTGCCCGCGAAATCCCGGCCCGGTGTGCGCGGCCATACGAGATCCGGCATTTTGCCGAGCAGGGCTTTTACGTCCGATGGGTTCACCCCGCTTGAGGCAACTTCGATCAGGCATTCCCCCGGCCCGAAGACCGGTGTCTCGATCTCTGCTAGATCATATTTTAGATCGTCTGATGTCTCGGATTTTTCGTGAACGCGTATGGCCCGCATGTCTCTTTCCTCTGCCCAATTTTTACGAGATCCGTAATTGTCTTCTTGCGGCCGTTTCGTCGGCCAAACTTTCTGGGCTGCGCGCGCCGGTCACAGCACGGCGATAAATTCAATTTGGATGAGGCGGCCCGGCGGCATGTCATGGACCGAGGTATGGCGTACTGGCCGGTCTTCTTCATCCGGAAACAGGGCAATCCACTCCGGGTTGACGTGGGCGCGGTCATCGCGGTCTCGCACGGAGATACTCATTTTAGCGATATCGCCCGGCGTGCCGCCGGCCCGCTTCATGATGTTGCGGATGGTTTGAAAACAATTCCGGACCTGTGTCTCGATGTCGTCCGGGAGCTCATGGCTGTTTGGGTCATCACCGCCGACGGCGGCCGAATATACCATGTTGCCAATCTTTACCGCCGGGGGAAACGGCTGCGCATGTTCCGGAATATTAGGTCCCCTAAGGACTTCCCGTTTTGGCATTGATTGAATGCTCCCGCTTACTGATACAATATAAATCCTACAACCAAATGTCCGGAATGGAAATAAAACCAAAAGTCTGCGAATGGCCCCCAAATACCCCGCACCAGCCCTGCGCTCAGTCCTCTGATACAAATCAAACCTGACCTTCGGGACACTTCCTCTACCGCGGAGAAAAAAACCGCCATCCATTGAAAAATCAGCATTCAGAGGGGGATGGCCTGCTAATATTTTACTTAGATTTCTTAATCAGCGGATGTCCTAAAATACTAAATTCTGCTAGCGTTAGGATATTTTTCAGGACGCTGAAAAATAATCTGACTTCAAATGATCAACAAGATTTATTGTTTCAGTGGTGTCCGATTACAAAATGGATTGAAACCAACAGCCTCAAATATCTTCAATGCAGCAGCTACCCTTGCAGCACCTATAGAGAAAAATCACGCCGTTACCTGACACGTGTGTCTCGAAATGCATCGTGAAGTTGCGACTCCACAAAATCCATATCCTTCACACGAGCCGCATAGAAGCATTCAAATGGAAGGGGAACACCCGTGCTGTCTAATGACTTCATTCTCTGGGCCACACTGTCTGAAGTTTTGCCAACCTTCACGTAGCCTGGCATGGCCTCATTGATAAGAATGTAAATATTACCTTCTGACATGATCCCCCCATGACTTTAACCAACTCAGGTGCTGTTCTTTGCGATGGCTTAATTGCTAGTCCAGCCGCTGCACACGGAATAGTCAATATGGCGAAGCTAGTTTTGCTTGATCATTGCATCAGAAGTATCTCGTAACAGCCTACGTATTGCCTATCGCAATGTAATCGTGTTCCATGATGTCTGAGGCTGGGCCATAGACACACAGGTCTATTGGTTTTGATTATGGGGAATAAAATGTTTGAGAATGTTGTTCTTGGGACAAATGATCTAATTGCCGCAAAAGCTTTTTACGATGCTGCTCTGGCCACCCTCAACATTTCTGAGGGATTTTTTAATGAAGAAAAACAACGAATTTTGTATAGAACCGACAGTGGCTTGTTAGTTCTTGCAAAGCCAATTGATAACAAACCAGCTACAGTCGGAAATGGCTGTACGCTTGGGTTCAAGTGTGGGTCTGAGGAACAGGCGAAAGCGTTTCATGATGCTGGAGTAGCAAATGGTGGAACAAGCATTGAGAACCCTCCAGGCTGGCGTGATCTTGGTGGCCAAAGAGTTTACCTTGCTTATTTACGTGACGTAGATGGTCATAAGTTAAGTGCGGTTTATCGCTCTCAATGACTTAACCCTTAATTTTTTTCCCAATCCATGCCGCTTTGTATAAAAAGGGCCTATCCTTATTTTTCTTTTGGTCACCGAAGCCATTTAATTTCATTTTCCAAACTAATTTTTTAGAACCTCGATCAAAAACTAACAAGTATGTTGAGTCAGTAAGCAATATTAGATCAGCGGAAATACGCTCATTGGTTCTGAGAAACGTGTAGCCCTCATTTTGGTATTTAAAAATATAAGAATTGTCCTCCTTGGTCGTAGTCGCCTTCCCTTCTCTTGATATCATTCCCTGCTTTCTTGCAACCGCAATAAGCTTGCCATCCTGCAGTCTAGGATCATGAACGAATCTAATACGCCGGTGACGCTGGATAACTTCGAGATTTCGATTAATTAAGGCCACCTTATGAAGATTTCTGAGACTCACCAGAAAACTACCATCCTCGAATTTTTGTATACCGTTGACGTGGGTATAGTCTCCCGGTGGTCCACCTCGTCTATTTGGTCGATAACACTGCGCTGTTTTATGAGCGCAGGAGACCCCGCTGTCAGAAATCTTCCACTTAAATATTATTTTGCCGTCGGCTGTAATTTCAACGACTTGATTATCCCCTTTTCGGTCCCAAGCATTCACGAAGATTGTATTGCCATTGGGTAATCTATCTGCGTCGTGGGAGACCGAGTCAGTCTCATAGGACCACACTATTTCTTTTTTTCGATTAACTTCATAAACACCGCCCCCCGGGACCACGAATAAGAAATGATCCGACTCGTCTAGCCACTCTATGTCGGCTCCTTTCCGCATATTTCCCTTATCCTGAATTTTACTGGGAATTTGATATTTCCAGGTGACAAGGCCGTCTAGGTTGACTTCGTAAATAGCCCCTTCGACTGGATCAATGTAGGCAATTTTACCTTCTGGCAGTAAAAAATTCCCAGACTTCCAAGCGGCACCCACTCGATCATTTGCATGAAGCAAGCCGCCGTTTGCACTGAACAATAGGCATATAATA
>NHHQ01000151.1 GCA_002170915.1 Rhodospirillaceae bacterium TMED167
AAGAGCGGAACATTGCGGAAGATTTCTACATAGAAGCCCCCAAATTTTCGCAGCAGGAGGTTATTAGATAGTCTGGCCAAAGCTACAAAAAAACCGAGAGAAGTTGCTAAGACAATTGCAATTAACGACAGCACAATCGTGTTGGTAAAAGTTACGAGTAAAGCATCTATGTAGGTTGATTGGGCAGTATATGGAAATAGTGCCTGACTAATTTGAAAACCGGCTTCGTCGTTCAGAAAATCAAAACCGGTTGTTATGCCTAAGCGATCTAAATTGGTATTAGCTGTATCGAAAAGCCAATATAGGGTGAAAACAATCGCAAACACGACCACCCATTGATAGGTTAAGGAGCGAAAACTTCCCCTGCTCCAGAAGCTAAAAATATTTTTCATAAGTTATTTAATAAAATGAGAGGCGCCCTGAGGGTTACCCTAGGGTGCCTCTCATTTTTAGATGGGCTTCCGATTTCTATCTTACCGGAAAGGTGGAGCGATTAATAATCCACCATTGGTGTAGAGTTCATTTTTACCTCGAGCCATACCTAGCCCGTTCTTCCCAAGGTTATTTTCCCAAATTTCTCCGTAGTTTCCGACGGCTTTGATAGCTCGGTATGCCCATTTAGGACCAAGGCCAATTTTCCCGCCAAACTTGCCGGTTTTTCCGAGAAGACGCTGAACAAATGGATTTTTTGCATCGTTGGCCATTTGTTCAAGGTTTTTACTCGTTACGCCATATTCCTCTGCGGCAATGAGTGCATTGAAGGTCCAGACAACTATGTCTCTCCATACTTGGTCTCCGTGTGGAACCATGGGGGAAATTGGTTCATTGGAGATAGTTTCTGGCAAAATGATATGTTCTTTTGGGTTGGTCATAGCCAAGCGGCGAGCTCCGAGGCCAAACTTATCGGTGACAAAAACATCGCAACGGCCTTGGTCATAAGCTTTTTGAGCTTCGCCCATACTGCCAAATGTCACTTGTTTAAATTTCATGCCATTAGCACGAAAGAAGTCAGAGACATTGGACTCTGTGGTTGCGCCAGTTGTAAGGCAAAACGTTGCGCCATCAAGCTGCTTTCCAGAGTTAACACCCAGTTTTTTTCTTACCATGAAGCCCTGACCGTCAAAGACCATTACTCTGGTAAAGTCGAGTCCCTGGCCTACATCTCGACCGAAAGTCCAAGTGAACCTGTGGGTAACGACGTCCACTGTACCGGCCTTCATCGCGTTAAAGGCTACAGGTAATTTCATTTTTGTTGTTTTTATCTTATTGGCATCACCAAGGACAGCTGCAGCTATTGCCTTGCAGAGGTCGATGTCAAAGCCAACCATTTTACCTTCCTTATTAGGAAAGGCATATCCTGGTACGCCAGGCACCACGCCACAATGGAGTTGATCAGCTTTTTTCACTTCGGCCAGCCGGTCGGCGTAAGCTGGTTGTCCAAGAACTGCTGTGACAGCGACAGCCAAAGCTGACGCCGCAACAAATATCGAGAGAGATCTTCGAGACATAAATTCCTCCTGAGTTGTGTCTGCCATTGTTATGTTACTGGCAGTGTAAGAGTCCATCATATCTCTAAAATTGAAGATGTGGAAAGAATATTGGGGCCTACTCTAAAGCCCACTCTCCAGAACAGCATTTAAGCGTTGAGAAAAGGCGGCTGGATCGGACACGGGTTCGCCTTCGATGATACGCGCCTGATCGAGAAGAAGATGGGCCACCTCTTCAATGGATCTTTTCTTGGCCGGCTTATCCACTACCTCTGATAGTTTTTTGATCAAGGGGTGTGCCGGATTGATTTCCATCACCCGGGTGGCGCTCGGAACATCAAGATGACCTTGCATTTTGAGCATGCGCTCGAGATGCAAATCCATGTCCCCTTCACCCGCGACGAGGCAGACGGCGCTGTCCGTGAGTCGCTCCGATGGCTGGACGTCTTTGACGGCCTCACCGAGGGTTTCCTTAAAAGTCAGGACGAGTTTGGCAATGTCGGCATCGCCGGCTTTATCGGGCGCTGTATCGCCGTTCGCTGTCTTATCCTTTCCGGTCTGTTTGATTTTCGAGAGGTCGACAGCGCCGGAGGTGGCCGAGGTAAATTTCTTTCCGTCAAATTCGCCCACCATGGGAAGCCAGAACTCATCAACCGGATCGGTCATGAGAAGCACTTCCACGCCCTTGGCCCGAAAGCCCTCGAGCTGTGGGCTCGCCTTGAGAGCGTCCAGGTTTTCACCGCTAATGTAGAAGATGTCCTCTTGGCCTTTCTTCATGCGCTCAATATATGCTGCGAGACTTGTNATCTNGCCAGATGCTGTAGANTGGAAGCGGACAAGCTCCANGAGTTTTTCACGGTTTTCATGGTCTTCATAGAGACCTTCCTTCAGAACACCCCCGAAGTTTTCCCAAAAAGCGGCATACTCTTCCGGCGCTTTCTCGGCTTTCTTTTTCAATTCATTGAACACACGCCGAACGAGGGCCGATCGAATACGGGTCACCACGACATTGTGCTGCAGCATTTCCCGGCTCACGTTTAGCGGCAGGTCTTCGGAGTCAACGATGCCGCGGACAAACCGCAGATAGGCCGGCATGAGATCTTCACAATCATCCGTGATGAAGACGCGTTTGACATAAAGCTGGACCCGGTGTTTTCGGTCTGGGTTCATCAAATCAAAGGGTTTGGACGATGGCACGAACAGGAGGTTGGTGTATTCGATTTTTCCTTCCGCCCGGTTGTGGAGGGTCAGCCAGGGGTCATCAAACACGTGTCCCACATGGTGATAAAATTCTTTATATTGNTCCGCCGTAATNTCCTTTTTCTGACGGGTCCAGATGGCAGAACCCGTATTCAGCTGGTCATCCCCCTCTTTGGTGGCCAGCATGATGGGCACGGAAATATGATCCGAGTAGGTGCGGACAATGTTNCGGATGCGGGCGTCCTCCAGATAGTCTTTCTCTTCTTTTTTCAGATAGACCGTGATGGCCGTGCCGGGCGCCCCTTTGTCGGCCTCGGAAATGGTGAAAGTGCCGGCGCCGTCAGAGGTCCAAAGCCAGCCCTGATTATCTCCGGCTTTGCGGCTCAACACCTCAACTTTATCGGCCACGCTGAAAGACGCGTAAAATCCGACACCAAACTGGCCAATGAGTGCGGAGTCTTTTTTCTCGTCACCCGACAGGCTTTCTAGGAAGGCGGTCGTGCCGGATCGTGCAATGGTGCCCAGATTCTCGATCAGGTCGTCTTTATTCATCCCAATGCCGTTATCAGCAACCGTGATGGCACGGTCTTTTTTCACCGTGGACAGATCAATGCGGAAGTCGGACATGCCTTCGGCCAACTTTTGGTCTGTAAGGGCGAGATAGCGTAATTTGTCGCACGCGTCAGACGCATTGGAGATCAATTCCCGGAGAAAAATCTCCTTATTGCTGTAGAGTGAATTAATAACGATGCCGAGGACTTTGCTAACCTCTGCCTGAAATTCCATCTTATTTTCTGCCATGATGACCCCATTAATATGTCTCAGTTTCCATTAGGAGATCGGATAATTTAACTCCAGCTTTCATATGTACTGTAAACGTTAAAACCGCAAGTAGGTTGCCGCTCTCATCTATCGCGTGAATTAGATTTTGGTCTCGGCAGATGCCGTTTTTTGGTCGTTATTTGCGTTGGGGGCCCGTTTTGGTCCAGAATGACCTATGTCGTGTTGTCAACTTGGCCCGGCAGGTCCAGATGGCACATCAACCAGCGGAGAGGGCTTTATGCAAGTACCAGCAACTATATCGTTTCGGGATTTCCCTCACTCCGATGCCGTTGAGACGCGTATCGAGGAAAAAATTCGAAAACTTGAACANTATTACGATCGCATTACGAGTTGCCGCGTGGTGGTTCAAGCCCCCCATCGGCAACACACGAAAGGCACGCTTTACCAAGTTCATATCCATTTGTGTCTGCCCGGAGAAGATATCGTCGTCGGCAATGACTCTGCCAAGGATCANAGCCACGAAGATGTTTACATTGCCATCCGGGATTCCTTTGAAGCCGTCCGGCGCCAGCTGAAAAAACATGTCCGCCATTTGCGCGAGCGCCATGTTCGGGGCAAGGCGGATCCGCTTTACGGCACCTGATTATGCAGGCGCCCCCAACGGTGCTGTGCAGTGCTGCCCTGGAGACATGTTGCGAGACTTGGATCTCGGGTCAAGCGGTTCTATCGGACTGCGCTCACGCAAGACCCCGCCCAATTTTTTGGGTACCGGCACGCACCCGTATGTCTCAAATGTTCGGCTGATAAGGCTGATTGACGGTTGTTCTATAGATAGCAGCTTTGTTGTCATCGGGGGTATGAGACATGCGCTAGCAAGGGTGATTGATACAGCCAGTCTCCGAGAAGGCGCCGTCCCTCAGGCATCGGGGGTTGGAACCACCTCTACGCGAAACTCCGGAAAGTCCGGTCCCGCAACGGGGCTGCCCGGCGTAACCGAATTCGGCGCGCCGGAGATCACGGTATTTTGTTCAGGCACCGTGCCCGAGCGCGGGTCGTAGTACACCTCTCCCGCCATCCACCTAATAGCCAGGCCGCGCCGCTCAATATCTGCATGATTTTCGGGAGAGCCGTGAACCGTCATGACGTGATGAACGAGGCAGTCCCCAGGTGCCAGATCCCAGCTGAGAATTCGATAATCGTCCCTGTTGCCGTCGATGTCTGGCACGCGTTGAATATCCAGGTCGTTAAACCGGTTATCGCTGTTGAAGGCCTCCGGCGCGAAAAACTTTTGCCATTTNTGAGACCCGGCCACNTATTCNATGCCGCCNGACTCACGTGTNACCGGNTCAANCGCNATCCAGAGGGNCGGCAANCGGTCCNCGCCGTCCCCCGCNANGGGATAGTAGAGCCGATCNTGGTGCCATGGGGTTGGATTGCTTGCGCCCGGCTGTTTGGTCAACAGGAAGTCGTAATAGAGCTGGATAGTCTCTGAGCGGAGCAGTTGTGCCGCCACCGCACCCGCCGGCGACGTGAAGAGGAATTCCTTGAAGGCCTCATTCCTGAGCCACATGTATTGACCCCCAAAGAACTGGCCTTGTTCCTGTGCAATGTCTCGGTCATATGGACCGGGGTTCCGCCGACACCAATCTGCAGCCGGTCGCACCATCTCGATGAATTCCATCGGGATGGCGTTCTTAATGCACACCGCACCATCTCGTTCATAGGCCTGAACATGGGCTTCGGTCACCGTTTCCGCCGGAATTTTGAGAATGTTCATCGTCTTATTAAAACACCCATGAGTAAGTCTTGGCCAATGATTTTGACTCCGTTAGGGTTTGGAAATGAAAAAGGAGGGAGGAACGAATGATGCCATTATATGACGTAAACGTCCTGCCGGTCACCATTATGTACCAAGAGACCGCCAAATTTACGGAAACCTATGGTTTTGTCGGCAGTCAAGGCATGGTGGTCTTGGAAGGCATGCATTTCGTGCCATCGGATCATCCGTCCGAAACGATCGTTTTGATGATGCACCCGTCGAGCACGCTCCAGCAGCTCCCGATTCCCAGGGCCTTGGCCGCAGCGGGCATTCATCTGATGTGCTGTGGCAGCCGATATCCCAAAAATGATACGGCGCTTATTATGGAAAAAGTGGTGCTCGATCTCGGCGCCTATGTGCGTCACGCCAAGGAAGAGCTTGGGTATCAAAACGTAGTCCTGCTGGGCTGGAGTGGCGGCGGATCCTTGTCTTTATTTTACCAGGCAGAGGCGGAGAGCCCCACCCTCACGGAAACGCCAGCCGGGGACCCGGTGGACCTGACTGCGGCCGACCTGATACCCGCAGATGCGGTCATGTTCATCGCCGCCCACAAGAGCCGGGCGGTGACACTCACAGAATGGTTGGATGCGTCTGTGTTGGACGAACTGGATCCGGACGCACGGGACGCCGAGCTGGATATTTATAATCTTGAAAATGGTAGTCAGCCGCCCTTTACTGGGGCGTTTCTCTCCCGGTACCGGGATGCGCAGATCGCCCGCAACCGGAAGATCACGGCATGGGTCCGGGAGATGCTGGAAGACTTGCAACGCCGGGATAATGGTGAGGTTGAGCGGGGCTTTGTTGTCCACCGCACCATGGCGGACCCGCGCTGGGTCGATCCAGCGGTTGATCCCAATGGCCGTAAACCCAATTGGTGTTATCTTGGGGATCCAAGGACAGTGAACAGCGGGCCAGCCGGCCTGGCGCGGTTCTCAACCCTTCGGGCCTGGCTGTCGCAATGGTCCTATGATGACTGCCGTGCGGACGGGGTGCGCAGCGCCGGACGCATCTCCGTGCCCCTGCTCACCATTGAAAACGGGGCCGATGATGCCTGTCCTTCGAGCCATGCCAAAGACATCTTCGCTGCCACGGCGAGCGCAGATAAAGAGATAACACTGATCGAGGGCGCCGGGCATTATTATAAGGGCCAGCCGGACCAACTGGCCGAGGCCGTTGCCGTTGTGTCCGAGTGGCTGAGCCGCCAGGGACTCGCGGTCTAAGACGGGCGGTCTGGGATGGGTAGACCGAGGCCCTGCGCTCAAATCCTTCTTGCAAGAATTATCCTAAATCATCATCCTTCCCCTATGCAGATGAATACGCCTCGCGCCCGGATCGTTGCTGCTTTGGGACCGACAAATACTGGTAAAACCTATCTTGCGTTTGAACGCATGCTGGGCCACGGCAGCGGTATGATTGGATTTCCCCTGCGTCTCCTTGCCCGGGAGAACTATGAGCGCGCGGTCGCTCTGAAAGGCGCCCGGCAAGTAGCGCTCATCACCGGGGAGGAAAAAATACTGCCGCCTTATGCCAAGTATTTTTTCTGCACGGTCGAATCGATGCCCATCGACCTGGAGGTAGATTTTCTGGCCGTGGATGAAATTCAGTTATGCGCCGACGCGGACCGGGGTCATATCTTTACCGACCGGCTTCTCAACGCCCGGGGCCGCCAAGAAACCATGTTCATGGGCGCCGACGCCTTCCGGCCGTTACTCACCCGGTTGGTACCGGAAACGGAAATTATCACTCGGCCTCGTTTTTCGTCTTTGAGTTTTGCTGGCGTACGTAAAATTGCGCGGCTCCCGGCCCGGAGTGCGGTGGTGGGGTTCTCGGCCAACGACATCTATGCCATTGCGGAGCTCATTCGTCGGCAGCGCGGCGGTGCGGCTATTGTGATGGGGGCGCTCAGTCCGCGCACGCGCAACGCCCAAGTGGCCATGTTTCAGAACGGCGATGTGGACTATCTCGTGGCGACCGATGCCATTGGTATGGGNCTNAATATGGATGTCGANCATGTCGCGTTNGCGGCGCTNAAAAAATTTGANGGNAACNTGCGNCGGNACTTGNGGGCCGATGAGCTGGGCCAGATNGCCGGACGCGCTGGGCGGCATATGAATAATGGCACCTTCGGGGTCACGGGGGATGTCACCGGGTTGGATCCGGAGATGNTACAGGCNATTGAAAACCANCGGTATGATCCGGTGCGGCAGATTTTTTGGCGGACGCCGACGCTCGATTATTCGGATCTCAAAANCTTGTCCGAAAGCCTGAAAAAGACCCCGGACCTAGCGGGCTTGGCCCGCGTGAGGGAGCCTGATGATGAACGCGTCCTGCGGGAACTAACGCGGGAGGAAGAGGTGACCGCAAGGGTCCATACCCCGGCGCATGTCCGTCTTCTCTGGGAAGTGTGCCAGGTGCCAGACTATCGAAAAACCATCGGNGGGGATCATGCCCGTTTGCTGGGCCGTATTTTTAAGCATCTCTCTGATGGCCAGCTCCTGCCGGCGGATTGGATCGCGGATCAAGTGGCNCGCCTGCATCGGACCGATGGCGGCATTGACACCTTGGTGAGCCGAATCGCCGGGATCCGGATCTGGACTTATATTGCACACCGGCCGGGATGGTTGATGGATGCTGCCGATTGGCAGGCGCGGACCCGCGAGGTCGAAGACGCCTTATCCGACGCGCTTCATGACAGCCTGACCCAGCGCTTTGTTGACCAGCGCACTGCAAGCCTGGTGAGGCGGTTGCGTGATAAAGAAGATCTTACGGCTGCGGTCAGCACAGATGGCGATGTTCTGGTCGAAGGGCATTTTGTCGGTACGTTGGACGGCTTCCGCTTTCTGGCCGACCGCGCCGATGGGGAGGTTGCCGGCAAGGCGGTGACCAATGCGGCGTTTCGGGCTCTGGGGCGGGAGGTGGAACGGCGTGTCCAGGCGCTGATTGCAGACGAAGACACGGCATTTGATTTGACGGATCAGGCGCGCCTGGTCTGGCGGGGCGCAGGCATCGCGCGGCTCATCAAGGGCGGCAGCGCTCTCACCCCCCGGATCCGCCTCACCGCGTCCGAGTTGCTCGAACAGCCCCAGCGCCAGACTGTGGAAAACCGGCTTGCCCGTTGGCTTGAGGGTGAAATTAAAACACGGCTTGCGCCGCTTCTTAAACTACGCGATGCGTCCCTTACGGGAGCCGCCCGGGGTCTTGCCTTCCAAGTCGTCGATGGCTTTGGCGTGCTGCCGAGAAAAACAGCAGGACAGCAATTGAAGGCGCTAGAAAAGGGGGATTATGGTGTGCTCCGGCATCTCGGTGTGAAGCTGGGCCGGCGGGAGATATTTATGCCGGCTCTGATGAAGCCAAAACCAGCCGTTCTGGCAGCAAAGCTATGGGCGGTATTCAACGAATTGGAGAAAGNCCCGGACCTGCCGCCGCCCGGCCGGGTTTCTCTGCCGGTGGGAGAAGCGGGGGACCTGCAATTTTTGCGGGTCGCCGGATACCGCCGGGCTGGTCCCTTGGTAGTGCGAGTTGATATTCTGGAACGGTTGATGGGGCAGTTTCGGAAACGAGCGGCCAATGGTGCCTTTACGCCGGATCCAGACCTCCTCAACCTGGCCGGCTGCACCTTGGAACAAATGGCGGGGGTGCTCGAAAGCCTTGGGTATAGGAGGGCGGGTGACGAGGAGGATGTCTGCTTCGAGCCGGCGACCCAGTTGCCTAAAAAACGAAAATTCAGCCGACGTCAAAAGTCGACAGACCGGATGGGCCCGGCCGAGGTGTCCCCTTTTGCCAAACTCAAGGAGCTCTCCCTAGGTACATGAGCGACGCATCTCTCAGATTGGATAAGTGGCTCTGGCACGCCCGGTTTTTGAAAAGTCGGACGCTGGCGTCTAAACTTTGCCAGTCAAGCAAGGTGCGGGTGAACGGGGAGCCGGTGAAAAAAGCGCATGTTGCGGTCCGGCCAGGGGATGTGCTGACGCTCCCTTTAGGCCCCCATATCCGACTGATAAAGATCCTTGAGCTTGGTGCGCGCCGCGGGCCAGCTAAAGAAGCACAGTTGCTGTATGAGGACTTGGAGCCGCCGGTCCAGCAAAGGCCGACAGCGGCGGCGGAAACCGTGGCCCAAAGGGAGCCCGGCGCCGGGCGTCCGACCAAATCTCACCGGCGGGCCATTGACCGTCTTATGGGGTGGTTCCGGGGCCGTTAGNGGGCCTATTGGTNAGCCCGTCTGAAAATGACNGATAAATTGTTGGCGGGCATTTCCACAGTCGCGTTGAGGCGAAAACCATGTTTCCTNGCGGTNGCCGACACATGGTCGAGATCGCGCACGCCCCAGCTGGGGTTTTGCGNTTTCAGGCTTTCGTCAAACGCAACATTGCTGTGAGCCGTGTGCTTGCCGCAGATGGCAAAAGGGCCATAAAGATAAACCACGCCCTCTTCCGAGAGAATGACTGAAGCCTCCTCAAACAGCGAGATACAGGAGTCCCATGGGGAAATATGGATCATGTTGACACACAAAATAGCGTCAGCAGATCGGATCTGCCATGGTCTATTGCGGGTATCCAGACAGAGCGGCGCGGGCGTTTTTGTGAGGCCGGCCCAATTAAGCCAGGCTTGAATGCTCGCCACGTGGCGGGGGTCCGGATCCGTCGCTTGCCAGACCGTATCAGGCAATCTAGCGGCAAAATGGGCGGCATGTTGCCCGCTGCCGGCGGCAATCTCGAGACATAACCGGCCCTGGTCTGGCGTGTGAGGTATATGGTCACGCAAAACCTGGAGGATGGCGTCCTTATTTCTCTCCGGTGATGTCCAATGAAGCCGGTTGTCAACAGTTAAACCATCCTGAGAGTTGGTATCTGTTGTTTTGGTCATCCCATAAACATTAGGCGTATCTAACCGGCGTCGCAAGCCGGATAGGTGTAGAAGGAGGCAGAAAGAATGGCCTGCCCCAGAGATCACTCCGGGGTAGAATCATTAAGAAAATTAGAGGGAAACGTCGGGGGCCCCCATGGAAGGGTCATCCACTTGCCGTAACAAGGGTACCATGCTAACCACTTTCGCATGTTGAATAGGATAAAAACGCTTTTCGATGGAAGCGGCGCCGCCGCAACTGAACCGCTCTCCAGAGATGATCAGTTGCAGCTGGCGGCGGCGGCTTTGCTCGTTGAATCTGCACATATGGACGGCGCGTTTGATGGCGATGAGCGGCTTAGTATCGCGGCGTTGCTCAAATCCAGGTTCGAGTTGTCCGATGCGGAATGCTCGACCCTGATTGAGGAAGCAGACCAGGCTGTGCGCGAGACAAGCCAGTTGTATGCTTTCACCCGTGTGATCAAGAACCGCTTTGATGAAGCGGAGAGGATCGAAATGATCGAAATGCTCTGGGAGGTGGCGTTTGCAGATGGCCATGCGGATGATTTCGAACATAACCTCATCCAACGGGTGGCCGGTCTAATTTATGTCTCTGATCGGGATCGCGGAATCACACGAAAGCGGGTCATGGCAAGGCTTGGCATCGAGGGATGAGGCGTGTAAGAATATTGTACGGTCCTAGTTGGGCTTGACGAATACAGGGTATCAACGGAGAGAAGAATGACTTACCTCGTCACTGAAAACTGCATCAAATGCAAATACATGGATTGCGTGGAAGTGTGTCCAGTGGACTGCTTCTATGAAGGGGAAAACATGCTGGTGATCAATCCAGATGAGTGCATCGATTGCGGTGTCTGTGAACCGGAGTGTCCCGCTGAAGCGATTGTACCGGATACCGAAGATGGCCTGGACGAATGGCTTGAAATCAATACCAAGTTCGCCGCGGCGTGGCCTAATATCACAGTTAAAAGTGAGTCCCCTGCTGATGCGGATGAGTGGAAAGATAAGCCGGGTAAAAAAGCCGATTTGAGTGCGACAGCGGGGACTGGATCGTAATCGACCTGCTTTGACAGGCAGTATTTCATTTGGGGAGAGCTTAAGCGCTTGGGGCTGAGGCCCCTACGAGGCCAATGCTTCCCTGCTGTTTCTTCAATAATTTGTGTGGTATTGCTCTTTTTTTCAAACGGTCGCCTCACTTAGACCGCTTTAGACCTATGTGGCAGACTTTCGTTCAAGAGGGCAAAAAAGCTGGTTAATTGCGCCACCCAAGATCCTAGTCGGACAGCCCGGCGACCATGTCTGAAATCCACCATCAAAGGGTCCCGCTTTCAAGCCGAATTTGCCGGTAAAGCCTTGACCAGTGCG
>NHHQ01000152.1 GCA_002170915.1 Rhodospirillaceae bacterium TMED167
AAAGTCTAAATTTACAGTGTGCGATAGGTCGCCTGCCACCGACGTTCATCGGCAGCGGCGCCCGTCACCGTTATTCTACGACTGACAAATTTTCTGCGGATGATTTACCATTCTGTCCGGGCTGAAGCTCGTAAGAGACTTTTTGCCCGTCTGCCAGCGTGCTGAGACCTGCACGCTCAACTGCTGAAATATGGACGAACGCATCTTTCGAACCATCTTCAGGCTCAATAAACCCAAAACCTTTGGCAGGGTTGAACCACTTTACGGTACCAATAGCCATCATTTACTCCTTTGAATGAGATGACGTGCCGCCCCACTGCATGAGTTAAGGGGCGTTACAAATAACGTTCACATTGTCGGGAGAAACCACGCTCATCGGCGCACCGGTTGATTAGGCAGCACCAAACGAATGTAACACGTATGTAGTCGGTGTAGATGAAAATTGAATGAAGTCAACAACTATTGGCGGCCTCATTAATCAAGAGCCCGCCAGAAAGTTTAAATTTTAATCACATAAATAGCCCCTGGTCTCCAGAGACGACTTCAAAATGGTCAATCGGCGAACCTCACCGGCGATCCCAGGGTTTAACCAAATGTAGCTCAATGACGCGAGACCGAGCCAAGATCACTCGGCTTCTAATTTTCTTCCTTTGCGAATTGAAAATGTTGGTGGCCGAGGGAACTGCCGTTTTTACATTTTTACGACCAACTTGTAAGTCCCCGATTGTCTGGCTTCTCGGGAAAAGCTAAAACAGCCTATGTCCCGAACCTCTCCTTGCGGCTCTCCACTTGTCACTCCGGTCATCCTCTCTGGCGGCGTGGGCAGCCGACTGTGGCCTCTATCCCGGGAACTCTACCCCAAACAACTGCAAGCCCTGGTGACGGAAAAGAGCCTGCTCCAGGAGACAGCATTGCGCGTAAGCGGGGAGTGTTTCGGCGCACCAGCCATTATCTGCAACAACGAGCACCGGTTCATTGTGGCCGAACATCTGCGGGATTGTGGACTTAATCCGAGCGCCATCGTGCTCGAGCCCGTGGGCCGTAATACCGCGCCCGCCGCCGCCATCGCCGCCCTTTTAAGCGCCGCGACAGATAACGACGCGCTGATACTGCTGCTGCCCTCGGATCACATCATAAGAAATCAGGATGTATTTCTTACGGCCATCGGCCAAGCCGCTGCAGCAGCCCAAAACGGCTATCTCGTTACCTTCGGCATGCCGGCCAGCACGCCCGAGACCGGGTACGGTTACATCGAGCGTGGGGCGGAAATCGCGTTGGCACCAGGCTGCTTCCAGGTCGCTCAATTTATCGAAAAACCCGATACCGTCAATGCGGAAGCATATGTCGCCGCCGGAACCTACGACTGGAACAGCGGCATGTTCCTGTTTTCTGCGGCAAGTTTCCTTGGCGAAATGGAGACCCACGCGCCGGAGGTTCTGGCCCTCTGCCGCACTGCTCTGGAAACCCGGGAAACCGATATGGATTTTATGCGTCTGGGCCATGAAGCCTTCGCGCAAATTAACGGGATCTCCATCGACTATGCGGTGATGGAACATACGGACAAGGCGGCGGTCATCCCCGCCGAAATGGGGTGGAGCGACGTGGGCGCCTGGGACGCCCTGTGGGATATCTCTGATAAAGACAAACACGGCAATGTGCTCAAAGGTAACGTAATCGCGGAAAATGTCAGCAATTCCTATATCCGGACGGATAAGCGATGGGTCGCCGCCGCCGGACTTAAGGACACCATCGTGGTCGCTACGGACGATGCCGTGCTTGTGGCTGCAAGGGACGAGGCGCAACAGGTCAAAGAGCTGGTGGCGCAGCTCAAAGACTACGCGCCGGACCTGCACCTGTCTCACTCCGTGGTTTACCGGCCATGGGGCTGGTATCAGTCTTTGGGAGTCGGGCCCGCCTTCCAGGTCAAACTCATCCAGTTGAATCCAGGCGCCAAGATCAGCCTACAGCGTCATCAGCACCGCGCGGAACACTGGGTCGTGGTGTCGGGAAACGCTACCGTCACCCGTGACGACGATGTGTTCGAGCTGGAAAAAAATCAGTCCACATTCATTCCCGTCAAAGCCATTCATCGGCTCGAGAACAAGAGCAGTCAGCCCCTCCAGATTGTCGAGGTCCAGTCAGGCGACTATCTCGGCGAGGACGATATCGAGCGTTTCGATGATCACTATGGCCGCGATTAACCGAGCATATTCCCCTTTGGGGCCTCGCCCGTCACTGTGTTCTCCAACAAGGTCACATCCATGACCCATCTTCCCAATTCCCTCGGTGCGCGTGACATCGCGAGTTACTTTCACCCTTACACCAACCTGAAAACGGTTCAGGAGACCGGACCGAGCATTATCACAGGCGGTAATGGGGTGGAGGTCTATGACGAAGACGGCAAGGTCTATATTGAAGCATTGGCTGGTCTCTGGTGCACCGCACTCGGCTTCCACAATGAACGGCTCGTGAAAGCAGCGTCGGACGCCATGACAGCGCTGCCTTTTTATCATGGATTTGGGGCAAAATCACACCCTGCGGCAATCGAGTTGGCCGAGAAATTACTCGAGATCGCCCCTGTTCCCATGTCCAAGGTGTTTTTCGCCAACTCAGGCTCAGAGGCCAATGATACGGCCATCAAGATCATCTGGTATCTCAATAATGCACTCGGCCGGCCGGAAAAAAAGAAAATCATTTCCCGGCAAAAAGCCTATCATGGGGTCACCATTGCAACGGCGAGTATGACGGGCTTGCCCAAAAACCACATCGATTTCGATCTGCCCATTGAGCGTGTGCTGCACACGGACTGTCCGCATTATTACAGATACGCTGAGGACGGCGAGACCGAAGAGGCGTTCGCCACACGCTGCGCCGACAATTTGCGCGCTCTCATCGAAGAGGAAGGCCCCGACACCATCGCCGCTTTTTTTGCCGAACCGGTGATGGGGGCCGGCGGCGTCATCCCGCCCCCTGCCACATATTTCGAGAAAATTCAGTCGATTTTGAAGGAATACGATATCCTGTTCGTGGTGGACGAGGTGATTTGCGGTTTTGGCCGCACGGGCCAAATGTTTGGCACACAAACATACTCCCTTCATCCCGACATGATCACCGTGGCAAAGGCGTTGTCGTCTGGCTACCTGCCCATTTCGGCGCTCATGGTGAACGAAAAAATTTATGATGTCATTGCCGAACACAGTGACAAAATCGGTATTTTTGGTCACGGGTTTACCTATGGCGGACACCCCGTGTCCTGCGCAGTGGCGTTGGAGACCCAGAAAATCTACGAAGAAACCGATATCCTATCTCATGTGCGCCAGGTCTCCCCTGCTCTGCAAAATGGGCTTCGGACCTTTGCGACTCATGATTTAATCGGCGAAGTGCGGGGCGTGGGGCTGATCGGCGCCATCGAATTAGTGAGAGATAAATCGACCCGCAAGCCTTTCGACGCACGGGACGGGGTCGGGGCGTATCTGTCTGAATGCGCTCAGAAAAACGGCCTCATATCGCGGGCCCTAGGGGATACACTAGCGTTTTCGCCACCCCTTGTGATAGACACGGATCAAATCGAACGCATGATGAACATCGTGGAGACATCCCTGGAGGAAACAAAGGCCTGGCTCTACCCATAAATTAGAACGATACACCCTAGTCAAAGGGTCGAAAAAAGACTTGGCAATCGTAAACAGATCGTCATGTTATAAGTGGAGCTACACGCTGAAGACGGGGGCCATTAAACCGTTACAGGCGAGGTAAGTTAAAGGCAATGGATTACGATAAGTTTTTTGAAGATCGGGTGAAAGACCTCAAGGCGGAGGGCAGATACCGCGTATTTGCTGACCTGGAACGCAAGGCAGGAAGCTTCCCGGCCGCAAAAAACCATCAAGGCACGGGCGTGAAAGACATCACGGTCTGGTGCTCAAACGATTATCTCGGCATGGGGCAAAATACTGTTGTGACGGGCGCCATGCACCGGGCCCTTGATGAGAGTGGCGCAGGCGCTGGCGGTACACGCAATATCTCAGGTACCAATCATTATCATGTCCTTCTGGAACAAGAGCTTGCTGACCTCCACGGGAAAAAGTCCGCGCTAATCTTTACATCCGGCTATGTTGCAAATCTGACGACCCTTAGCACCATCGGCCAGATGCTGCCCAACAGCGTGATTTTATCGGACTCGCTCAATCACAATTCAATGATCGCCGGTATCCGGCATTCGCAAGCTGAGAAGAAAATCTTCAAGCACAACGATATGGCGGATCTGGAGGCTAAGCTAAACGATATCGCCCCAGGACGGCCCACCGTTATCGCCTTTGAGTCGGTCTATTCAATGGACGGTGATATCGCTCCCATTAAGGAAATACTTAACCTTGCGGACAAATACAATGCCCTCACCTTTATCGACGAGGTCCATGCTGTGGGTCTCTATGGTGCCCAGGGCGCAGGCGTCGCGGAACGTGACGGCCTGATGGATCGAATTGATATCATTCAAGGCACTCTTGCCAAAGGCTTTGGTGTTGTGGGCGGCTACATCGCGGGCTCCGCATCCCTGTGTGATTTCATCCGCTCCTACGGTGACGGATTTATTTTTTCCTCCTCCATGCCACCGGCGGTCGCCGCCGGCGCGTTGGAGAGCGTGCGCTATGTTAGAGAGCATTCTGAGCTCCGTGAGCACCACCAAGAGCGCGCCGCCACTCTCAAACGGAGGCTAACGGAGATCGGCATCCCGGTCATGCCGTCGGTCACCCACATCGTTCCTGTGCTCGTCAGAGACCCTGTCCTATGCAAGCAGGCGAGCGACGATCTCCTATATGACCATGGCATTTACGTGCAGCCGATCAATTATCCCACTGTCCCGCGCGGTACCGAGCGGCTCCGATTTACACCCACGCCACTGCATGACGATCGGCTCATGGATCACCTGGTTGATGCGATGAAATCAGTCTGGCACCAGCTCGGCCTTAAAGAAGCGGCATAGGCTGAGAGCAACTGTTCCGGACGGGTGGCCCCCCATCAGAAAAGCGTCTGGAGCCGGGAACGTGTCTTGAGAGGGTCCGTCCGTTGCAGAGGTGTTCTGCGGGTTAGGGGCCTGCCAAGCCATCCCGCAAGAGGGCCAGGGCCTCGCCAGCGAAGCTCCACATATTCCCTTCCCGGTCGTCACTGCCGGTTTCCATGATGCGCGAGAGTGTTTTCGGGCCAGAGAGCGCGACCGCCACGTGACCTGCCGCATCGCCATAAGAATTACCCGTGGGCCCGCTCGCGCCGCTCTCGCACAAGCCCCACGTCGCCCCCAACTTTTCCCGCACCGCCTCGGCAACGATCAGGGCATAATCCTCTGTCGACGCGCGCATGGTGACAACGTCCTCGGGTAGCCCCAACAGGGCGCGCCGGGCCTCCCGCGTATAGATGGCACCGCCACCTAAAAAATAGGATGAGGCCCCTGACACCGAGAGGAGGGATGCAGACACAAGGCCGCCGGAAGACGATTCGGCAACCGCAATGGTTTCACCGCGTTTTTTCAATAGGTCGCCCGCGTCGCCTGCGAGGTCTAAGAGACGGGTTGGATGATCGGACATAATCTCTGCCTTTCACAAAAGGATACGAACAAGCTATACCAGAGCCAGGGGGAGAGCCAGGGGGCAATCCAGTCAGGCCCCCGTCGCGCTGAGAGCTTTTTTATGACAGATAAAATAAACACACTTGCCGTTGATGGCATCGCCCTTGAAGTAAAGTGGATCGGGTTGGCGGAGAGCCAAAAACCTGTTCTGGTCTTCCTACATGAAGGCCTCGGATGCGTAGCGCTGTGGCGGGACTTTCCAGAGAAACTCTGTGACGCCCTTGGCCTCCGTGGCCTTGTGTTCAGCCGCCAAGGATACGGGGCGTCGGACCCCATCCCGCTGCCCCGGCCAATGCGTTTTATGCACCATGAGGGGCTCACGGTCCTGCCCAAAGTTTTGGATGCTGCCGGTATCGATCAGGCCATCCTGGTCGGCCACAGTGACGGTGGCTCTATTTCTCTGATTAATGCGGGCGGCGTGCAGGACCCCAGGGTCAAAGCCGTCGTCACACTTGCCGCCCATGTCTTTAATGAAGACATAACGGTGCGAGGCGCCGCAGAGGCCAAAACTGCCTATGAAACCACCAATCTCCGGGAACGGCTGGCGAAATATCATGGCGACAACGTGGACTGTGCCTTTTGGGGCTGGAATGGCGTGTGGCTCGATCCGAATTTTAAAGACTGGAACATTGAGGAATTTCTTCCCGACATCTCGATACCAGCCCTTGTTCTTCAAGGCAAAGAAGATCAGTACGGGACCCCCGCCCAAGTCGAGGCAATACAGCGCGGTATCGGAATGCCAGCCCGCATTCGTCTTATTCCTGACTGCAAGCACTCTCCACATCTTGAACAGCCGGACGTTACCCTCACGTTAATCGCAGACTTTGTGGAGAGTTTGGACTAGTCGATGTATGCCGATAATTCTCTTACGCCCCGGGAGGCCATTCGGCTATGTGCCCTCGGGACATTGGCGTATGAGACGTCGTCCGTCACAGAGTTCTTACGCTATGACGATCTGGTGTTCGCGGTCCGGCATTTTGTCAGTCGCATTACCGGCCCCTCGTTAGACTTGATGGGAGAATCGATCGAACTTCTACGTTATGAGGGGCTGGTCGAGAGCGACGATGCGGAAAGCGCCAATCCTTCTCTGAAGCTCACCGAAACCGGCTGGGTAACGCTGCAAACCCTTTTGAAGGCAAACTTACGGGGCGGCAACAGCGAACTGAACGAGCTCATCATTGCGTTGAAGTTCCGCTTTCTTCACTTGCTCCTGCACGAGGACCAACGCGCCCAGGCCGATCAGTTCATCGATATGTGTGATACCGAACTCGCCCGGTTAACCGACCTTCTTGCCCATCACGTCTCAGAAGGCGGCCATCTCATCGAGTGGCTCAAACACGACATTCAGCGCCTTGAGGCCCGTCTCAGCTGGCTGACGGTATTCCGCGACAATCTCTGAAACTGTCTTCATGGCGGCGGGCCAAGACTAAAATATATGCTGACCACCGGTGACCCAAATCTCGGTTCCCGTAATGTAAGCCGCCTCCTCCGACGCCAGATAATGAATTGCCCTCGCTGTGTCGTCCGGCGTCCCTATGCGGTTGAGTGGGATACGGGGAATCAGCATCTCATATTCAGGCTCGATCATCTCGGTTGAAATTTCACCGGGTGCCACGGCATTCACCCGGACGTTCAACGCGGCGAATTCATTGGCCATTTCCCGGGTCAATGCAGACAAAGCCGCTTTGGATGCCGAATAGGCAGATCCCGCAAAAGGGTGAATTTTATGGCCAGCGATGGAGGTGACATTCACAATCGACCCTTTGCCTTTTGCCAATGAAGCGGCGAATCCACGACCCAGCTTCAAGGGTGCATAGAAATTAAGTTCAAATACATCCCGCCAGGTATCAATGTCCCCGTTTAAACAACCTTGCCTCTCGCGGTTGGGCGATTTTGGAGACACCCCAGCATTGTTTACCAGGGTATCGAGCGAGTTGTTTCCGATAACGTCGAGGGTCTGCTCAATGAACTCCGTCACACCGTTGCCGACCGATAGATCCGTTTCAATATGGGCCAGCCATCGATCTGAAGTGGAAAAGCTGGGCGCGGCGGATCTGGCGCAGGTAATGACCTGCCAGCCACGCTCGATAAACAGAAGCGCCGCCGCCTCTCCAATCCCTTGGCTCGCTCCGGTAATGACTGCCGTTTTTAAACCTTTGTCCATTCTTTAGCTTTAGGCCAAAATGGCTCTCAAGGCCAGTTCTGAAGGCCAAATTGAGAGGTCACCACCCGATGTGCTCGCGCTACGAACTCAACACCACCAGCCTCGAGCATGTCTCCCTGCGCTTTGGGGCAAGCAATCCATCAGAGGTCGCCCCCCTACCGGAGATCCGCCCAACCAACCTGGCACCGGTCATCAAACCCGGCGGCCAGGTCGAAATGCTGCGCTGGGGGCTTGAAAATTCATGGGACGGTAAACCTCTGATCAATGCACGGTCGGAGACATTGGCGGAGAAAAAAACCTTTATNCCTCTCCTGGAAAACNGNTGCTTGGTCCCTGCCAGCGCCTATTTCGAGTGGCGCAAGGATGGNCAGCAGAAAATCAAAACACACATCGCGCCCGTGGACCGGGATTTAATCGCATTCGCCGGACTTTTTGATGACGACAGGTTTACCATCATCACCTGCGTCCCCAGTTCCGCCATTGCCCATATCCATGGCCGCATGCCGGTAATCCTGGAACCTCAATGCGAACAGGATTGGCTGAAGGAAGCGTTTCCCTTCGCGCACGTCCACAACCTATTAACGCCCTACCCGAATGGCACCCTCTTGGCACGAGAGATTACACCGCTGCCACCGCCTCAACGTAACCTGTTCGATTGATGGTCATGGAGAAAGAACTCGATCGCGAGCCCGACTGTGTTCACTGCATGGGCCTTTGTTGCCTCGCTTCCAGCTTTAAGAAGTCAGAGCATTACGCGTTTAGCAAAACCCCGGCGAACCCTGCCGGCATCTACAAAATAATTTCCGCTGCGCCATCCATACAGATCTAACAGACATGGGTATGGAAGGTTGCGCGCTCTACACGTGTTTTGGCGCGGGTCAAAAAGTCAGTCAGCGTCTGTTCTCGGGCACGGATTGGCGGAACAGTCCCGAGATTGCCCAGGATATCTCCTCGGAATTTTATAAATTAAAGGAACTGTTTGAACTCATTTGGGTTCTTAAAGTGACTGGTTCCGTCTATCCCAATGGACCGGAAAGAGAGAGTATCGAGCGGCAGATCAACGCGCTCGAAACATATGCCGCGTTGGATTTAGAGGCCACACAGGCTTTGGATGTGGATCGATTAAGGCGAGACAGTCAGGCAGACGTGGATGCGGTTTATTTCAAAGTCACCAGTCCCGCCGAAACAGATTGACCCACTATTGTCCGGTCTCCCCGACCTCGAGTTTTTGGCGCGCTTCAGCGGCCGCATCCGCCATCGTCAAAAATACGGCGCCAGCTTCACTGAGCCGGTCCAGCAACCCTTCCAGCGCCAGCATCCGATAGCCGCGGCCGATCACATAAGGATGCATCGTATACGTCAAAATGCCCCACTCAATGGTCTTCTGCATATAAACGAATTCGTCCCACCAGGAATCCATCACCGCGCGGGCGGACTGCAAACCAGGCAAGGTTATTTCCGGCGTCCGAATGAACTCAAAATGAGGGAAGTCATCCAAAGACCAGGAAATGGGCATCTCAACTAGGCCCGTCGCGGGCCCATAAGACATTGGCGTCCCGAGATCAAACATGTCGCCCTGCCGCGCCCAAGTGGGATGGTAGTCGGTGTTCATGAGACTGCTGTCATAACGCACGCCCTCCCGGATCAGAAGGTCAATGGTGTTTTCCGATAAATCCCATGAGGGTGAGCGATAGCCTTGAGCTTTCTGCCCCGTGAGCTTTTGGATTGCCTCATTGGCGCGCGCGATATCCTCCGCCTCTTCTTCCCTGCTTTGCTGCGCCGGCGGCACATGCGCCCAACTATGATGCGCGACTTCGTGACCTGCCGCCACAACGGCTTCACAGGCTTCGGGGTGGCTTTCGATTGTAAATCCGGGGATGAACCAGGTCGACGGCAGATCACGTGCGCCCAGGGTATCCAAAATTCGGCCCGACGCCATCACACCAAATTCGCCCCGGGAGCGCGGTGTCGGAGTCGTCCAACCACGAGAAATAAAGCCAGACTCGGCATCAAAATCAAAAGTGAGGCATACAATATGCCGAGAATTGTCAGTCACGTTTCTAAATACTCACTCTACTGTTTCTAGGATGGATCTGGGAAGGGCGCCATGTCAATCCACTGACCCTCCGAGGCACTTTTGAGGCACGCTTCCGACAATTGCACATCACGGATGCCCGCGCCAAGCGGCGAGACCGCTGGCCGGTCCCCCGCCACATGGGCCATAAAACTCTCCCATCCGTATCGGTAGGGATTTTTGTAATCACCCACCGCCGGCATAATTTCCCAATCGCCCTTAAAATCACGGGTGGCGGAACGCCGTTCGTTACGCCCCAGGTCAAAAGTGCCAAGAGCCGGCGTTTCCTCGGCGGACTGGGTCCAGCAGTCCCAGAGCCCGGCAACGGCAGAGCCGTCCGTCCCGTCGATCTGTAATGTCAGTTGATCTTCCCCACGAAGGCGTGTTCCCCACGAACTGAGAATGCTCCCGATGGCCCCAGACCCCAGCCGAACGAGCGTATGTGCGTTATCTTCCACGTCCACATCAAAAGCGGCCCCTGTTTCGTCGGCACGCGTTTGTTGGATCGTCGACGACGCCGTTACAACGCCCTGAATGGGGCCCAGGAGTCCCTCGATCATATAGCGCCAATGAGGATACATATCCGAGATCAGTCCACCGCCTGTTTTGTCTCTATAATTCCAGCTCGGTCGTTGGGAGGCACGCTCCAGACCATCGAATATCCACCAGCCGAATTCCAGTTTGAAACCGGTCACTCGGCCAAAGAATCCACCCTCAATAAGCCGCCCCAACTTCAGCATTCCGGGCAGATAGAGTTTGTCTTCCACCACACTGTGTTTGAGGCCCCGTACGTCGGCCTCTGCCAGGATAGCCAATCCTTCCTCCACCCCTGGGGCAATCGGTTTTTCTGCATAGATATGCTTGCCCGCCGCGAGCGCTTTATGGAGAAGGCCGGCCCGTAAATGAGTCGCGGCGGCATCAAAATAGATGCTGTAGCGACTGTCCGACAGAGCAGCGTCCAAATTCGTCGTCCAGTTTTCCAGATTAGTGGCCCTGGCGATCTCTGAGAGTTTTTTTTTATCCCGACCCAGCAACAACAAATCGGGTATGATCTGCACCCCGTTCACCTCCAATCCCCCTTCCTCGCGGATGGGGATGAGAGAATTGGCAAGATGTTGATGGGAACAAATCCGTCCTGTGGCACCGTTTAAAATAATGCCGAGAGTATGCGTGTTCATCCGTGTCTTATCCGTCCTCAATGGCTCATTAATATGGGAATTTCTGACGTGTTCATCATATGCCGGGTGACGCCGCCCAAGATGATTTGAATTAATCGGGAATGGGTAAAGGCACCCATGACGATCAAATCGCAACCGTGAAACTTTGCCCTGTCGGATATGATCTCGCCAGCCGACCGGTCGGCCGTCACGCCGTCATGAACCGCAGATACGCCATGCCAGCCGAGGTGATCCGTCAGGTCCCGGGCACTGACTTTGATGGGGCTGTTCTCCGACTCCACCGTGATGATGGTGACCTTATCCGCTTTTTCAAGGAGCGGCAGGGCCGCGCTGATGGCGCGCGCGCCCTCCGACGTGCCGCTCCAGGCAATGAGGATATTCGTTCCCATGTTTTCGACGGGCGCAAGGGGCAATAACAGTACGGGTTTACCCGTCTCGAAGATGGCGGCATGCACCATCACAAGGGGCGGACGGTCACTGTCCGGATTGGGGCGCGAGCAGACTACAAGGTCAGAAACCTTGCCCAAGCGCGACACCATTTCGTCTTCCCGTCCCTCGGAAAATGTCAGAGACGCCGTGACGTGGCCATCTCCCGCCAGCGGCTCATCCGTTAGCTTCACAGCATTGGCTGCAACGAAAGTATCGAATTTCTCGCGGGTTCTTTTGGCGCGCTCAGCGCCATCCTTTTCGGCGAGATCCATCATCTCTTCGATCATGGATCCTGACATGCCTTCTCCCAACAGCGGCACAGCCTCTTTGGCATCCGAACGAACATGCAGCGCATTTATGTGTGCCCCAGTGGCACGGGCAAATAAGAAAGCTCCGTCAAGAATCCAAGGCGTGGCATCTCCACCACCAATGGGAACTAGAATTTTTCGACAGGCCATGCCGCTCTCCTCTGTTAGAGTTCGTCCCGGCGTTCCTCAACCCCCTCCGGGTCCTGATGGATCAGAACCTCCGCCTTCGGAAATTCTTTCTCCACTTTATACATCACGTCATCAGAAATTTCATGCGCCTCAATGAGTGTCAGCGTCTTGTCCATTTCAAGGTGAATTTGAATGAAGGAATACGGGCCTGAACTCCGGGTCCGCATGTCATGGACGTCCCGGACCCTCGGATGCTGGAGCGCAATTTCGCGAATTCTGATTCTGTCTTCATCGGGAAACTCCCGGTCCATCAAATCGTCGATGGATGTTGCGGCGATCCGCCAGGAACCAAATCCCATATACAGGACGATAGCGATGGCAAAGAGCGGATCGGCATAGGGAACGCCGCCAAATGACGCGACAAACAGACTGATAATGACGGCGACGTTCACCAAGATGTCCACGCGGTAATGGAGCGAGTCGGCTGCGATGGCAATGGACCCAGTTTTTTTCACCACATACGATTGCAATAAGACCAGACCACCGGTTAGAACGAGCGCCAGTACCATGACCGCAATGCCGATTTCGCTGTTCACCACCTCGCGTGGATTAATGAACCGATCGATTGCCTCCAAAATCAAAAAGACGCCGGAACCACCAATAAAAGCGGCTTGAGCGAGTCCCGCCAGGGCTTCTGCCTTGCCGTGACCAAAACGGTGTTCCCGATCGGCAGGCTGAAGAGCATGCCGGACAGCAAAGAGGTTCACGAGAGAAGCTCCAACGTCCAACAGGGAATCCACAAGGGACGCGAGGAGACTGACGGACTCGGTCGCGAGCCAGGCGCCCAGCTTGGCGACGATCAAAACAGACGCTACCGTGACCGAGGCGTATGTCGCGAAACGCATAAGACGCGCAACACCTTTCCCCGCTTTCATCTGAACATCGGGGGACGGCTTCGCCTCTTTATCCTGTCCTGTAAGGCCCTCCAAAAAAACCTCTTATGCAGACGTCGTGTGATCGTCACTGACCGCGCTTAAGGATATAAACGCTGGCTCATCCAATCACCATTTCCCTCTATAGTATAGACGATTCTGTCATGGAGTCGGAACGTTCGTTCCGCCCAAAATTCAATGCGCCGGGGTACGACCCGATAGCCCTTCCAAAAGTCAGGCCGGGGCACCTTGCCGATGTGGAATTTTGCCGTGTAGGCAGCAATTTTTTTTTCCAACTTGAAGCGGTTTTCCAAAGGCCGGGACTGTCTGGAGGCCCAAGCTCCAATTTGACTACCCCGTGAGCGGGAGTTGAAATAGGCATCGGCATCTGCGTCGCTTACCTTCTCAACGGCACCGTCTACACGAACTACTTTCAACATCGACTTCCAGTGAAAACACAAACTGGCGTTTGGATTCGCCGCAATCTCTGTGCCCTTACGGCTTTCGGAATTCGTGTAAAAGACGAAACCTCGCTCGTCCACATCCTTCAACAACACCATACGAACGGACGGCATTCCCTCGGCATCGGCCGTCGCCAGGGACATGGCCGTATGATTGTTACTCTCCTTCTTCTCCGCTTCTGTCAGCCACTCTTTAAATAGAGCGATGGGTTCCGCGGCAGAGGACGTTTCTTCGCGCATGGTCACAGGCCTTCACCACTTATTACCGTTGTTAACGTGACTTTGTCCATATTATCGCCATAATTACCTTGATAAAGTAAATAAAACGTTGGAATTATATTTACCAAAAGTTTTTTTTTTTGATTTAATAGCTGGCTATACAACTTAGTTTTATTTGTCGGCAAGAGGACTCGTATGATGAACTTATCCAGATCGGCCACCCTTTTCGTTCTTATGGTTTTTATCAGCGCGTGTGCCCAAAGTCAGGATAGCCAGAAGCAAACCATTGGCACTCTTCTTGGGGCTGGCGCTGGCGCTCTAATCGGGTCCCAAATAGGAGACGGTAAAGGACAGCTGGCAGCTGTCGCCATTGGCGCTCTTGGAGGCGCGTTTCTTGGTAGCGAAGTCGGTAGATCACTGGACGATGTAGATCGCCTAAAGGCTGTTAAGGCCCAGCAGGCTGCTCTCGAGAATAACCGTTCCGGTCAGGTGACTTCATGGCGCAATCCCGACACCGGTCATTCCGGCACAATCATTCCGAAACCTGCCGTTCAAACATCCGGCGGCGAATACTGCCGGGACTATGAACATGAGATCAAAGTGGATGGCCGCACCGAAGTCGCCCGAGGCACCGCTTGCCGCAAGCCGAATGGTACTTGGCGGGTGATAAATTAGGCGAAATGCACGGCTGCCCCCCTCAATGGCCTTGCCCCTGCAAAGATCTGCCTTCACCCTGGGATGTTGCCAAGATTCTTGTTCGATCCACAGCTTTTTTCAAAATTAACCCTACTTAACTTTGGCATTTAGACAAATGTTGCGGGTAAGGCCTTGATTTTATTAACCAGTGTTTTAGGAATGTCTTAAATCTTGTCCGCTATTTTTTGCGTTGGTTTGGGAATGTCCGCATCTGGGACGGTGGACGGAGAGGGGAAGTGATGACATCTGGTTCCGGATTAATGGCCGGTAAAAAAGGCCTAATCATGGGGGTTGCAAACGACCGCTCCATTGCTTGGCATATTGCCAAAGCCGCTCATGAACAGGGTGCTGAAATGGCCTTCACGTTCCAGGGTGAGGCACTCCAGAAACGTGTCACACCCCTAGCAGAATCCGTCGGTTCAGATATGATATCGCCCTGTGATGTGACCGATGAGGCCAGTGTGGATGCAGTCTTCGAGGAACTTCGCTCACGCTGGGGCAAGCTGGATTTTGTCGTTCACGCCATCGCGTATTCCGATAAGGATGAACTGAAGGGAAAATATGTCGATACGACGCCGGACAATTTCGCCCAGACCATGCTGATTTCCTGCTATTCCTTCACGTCGATCTGCCAAAGAGCCCAGGCTTTAATGGCCGATGGTGGCAGTCTAATCACGCTTACGTATGCCGGTGCAGAGCGTGTTATGCCACATTATAACGTTATGGGAGTCGCGAAGGCGGCGCTGGAGGCGAGTGTTCGGTATCTCGCCGAAGACCT
Source organism: Rhodospirillaceae bacterium TMED167 (assembly GCA_002170915.1). The sequence goes on from NHHQ01000152.1 coordinate 14,986, forward strand.
CGGAGCGCAAAATATTCGCGTGAATTCCCTCTCCGCCGGTCCGATGAAAACCCTCGCAGCCTCGGGCATCGGCGATTTCCGCTATATCCTAAAGTGGAATGAGTATAACTCTCCTCTTCGCCGCAATGTGTCAGCGGAAGATATCGGTGGCGCGGGGCTGTATCTGCTAAGTGACCTGTCCTCGGGCGTCACTGGCGAGACTCATCATGTAGATTGCGGCTATAATATTGTCGGGATGAAAGCCGTCGATGCGCCCGATATGTCTGTACCCAAGAGCGACGAGACAACTTGATCGCATTTTTGCCGGCAGACGCTTGTAAGGGATCTCCATTTCATGTCTGGCAGCAGCTTCGGCCACCTTTTCAAATTCACCACGTTCGGCGAAAGTCATGGCCCCGCCATTGGGGTTGTGGTGGATGGTGTACCGCCGAACATCGACCTTAGCGAAGAAGATATTCAACTCTGTCTGGACAAGCGCAAACCCGGCCAATCCCGATTCATCACCCAGCGCCGGGAAGCGGACCAGGTTGAAATCCTCTCGGGTGTGTTTGAGGGGGCAACGACTGGGGCGCCGGTTGGTCTTCTGATTCGTAATACGGATGCACGCTCCAAGGACTATGACGACATCAAGGATCTGTTCCGCCCAGGCCATGCCGACTGGACCTATTTTATGAAATACGGCAACCGTGACTACCGCGGGAGTGGCAGGGCAAGTGCGCGCGAAACCGCCTGCCGGGTGGCCGCCGGCGCCATTGCCCGCAAGATTCTTGGGCCCACCATCGAGGTCCGAGGCGCGCTCATTCAAATAGGCCCCCATGAAATCAACCGGGACAATTGGGATTGGGACCAAGTCGGTGAAAACCCATTTTGGTCGCCAGATGCTGAGAGTGTTGCCGTATGGGAAACCTATATGGACCAACTCCGGAAAAATGGCTCTTCCGCCGGCGCCAAGATCGAAATCGTGGCCCGCGGGGTGCCAGTAGGACTAGGCGCTCCCCTCTATGACAAGCTGGACTCCGATATCGCCGCCGGTCTCATGAGCATCAACGCCGTGAAGGGGGTCGAAATCGGCGATGGCATGGCGACCGCCGCCTTTACCGGTCAGGAAAATGCCGATGAAATGCGCATTATCGATGGCCAACCGGCCTTCACCTCCAACCATGCCGGCGGTATTTTAGGTGGCATCTCTTCCGGTCAAGACATCATTGCACGATTTGCCGTAAAACCGACCAGTTCCATCACCACGCCTCGCAAGACCATTACAACAGACAACGAGGAAACCGAGGTTATCACCAAGGGCCGTCATGATCCCTGCGTGGGCATCCGCGCTGTTCCCGTGGGAGAAGCCATGCTCGCCTGCATCCTCGCGGATCACTATCTGCGGCATCGGGCGATGGGGGACTGGCAAGACCGCGGGTAAATCGTTCAGGAAACCGGAACGCGCCCTGATTCCGCTCCGATATCAGAGCTTTGATTGTCGATCGGGTTCCAAGCTCTACGACGCCGTAAAAAGGCCGGAACGCCCGATAAACATGGACACCGGCCTGGCCAGCGAGAGCCTTGGTTGGGGATACGTATATTGATGTATCCCCAGGAGAGACCTGTCAGGTAAAAAATTCAGGCAGTTCTTTTGCGAGAGCCGCCCGCACGCGGTCACGGACGGAGATGTCTCCTCCCGGCTTTTCGAAAGACAGCCCCGTCACCTGTTCAAACAGGCTGATATATTTGGCACTGAACTCGGCCAGCGTATCCGCCGGTATTTCGGGTATAGAATCCTTATAGGGATCACACCGGGCGGAAATCCAAAGGCGCAGAAACTCTTTGTCGAGACTGTCCGGATTCTCCCCCGCCTGGAACTTCTGATGATAGGTATCGGCAATCCAATAGCGGCTGGAGTCCGGGGTTAGAATTTCATCTGCCACAACAACGGTGCCCGACTCATCAAGGCCGAATTCAAACTTGGTATCCACCAGAATGAGGCCATTCCTGGCTGCGATCTCTCGCCCGCGTGCAAAAATCGACAGACTTTTCTCCGCCAACTCGTGCCACTGTGCCGCTGTGACCAACTGGGTTTCCAATATCTCTGTCTCTGTGATGGGAGCATCATGCTCCCCTTGGGCGGCCTTGGTCGTCGGCGTGATAATGGTCGCCGGAAGCTTTTGGTTTTTCTGTAGGCCTTCCGGGAACTCATGGCCGTAGAGAATTCGTTCTCCCCGCTCATACATGGGCCAGATGCTCGTCTCCGTGGACCC
>NHHQ01000153.1 GCA_002170915.1 Rhodospirillaceae bacterium TMED167
TGTTGGAAGCCGGCCCGCTGAAGTGTGGGGGGAAAATAATAGTCCAGCCTCCTCTAGATCCGCCATCACGTTGCGCACGGTGGCGGCAGATAAAGAGGTGCTTAATTGCTGGGATAGAGTGCGCGAGCCAATGGGTTCGCCGGTCGCCACGTAGGCATCCACAATTTTAGTGAAAACCTCTCGCGAGCGGTCGTTTAATTTAGATATGGCAGATTTCTTTCTCTCCATTGTTCAGATCTTTGTATGCCTCCAACTGCCTCGCAAACTTTTTATACATGGGCTGTTGGTTCGCCAATTCAAGAAGGCGTCGGAATTTAGGATTTAGCGTTCGTCCCGTCAACGGGGCTTGGGTTTTGTCGGCCAGCCGCGGGGTACTGGACGGGGGATATGTGCTCCGCTAGGGTGCCGCCGCCGTATATGCTGACATTCTCTAATATGAGGTGATGAATGATGAGACCTTCCGGTCGCGCCCTTAACCAACTTCGGCCTATTTCTCTCGAAACCAATGTGAATAAGCATGCGGAGGGCTCCTGCCTTGCGAAATTTGGCGATACTCATGTGCTGTGTACCGCGTCTGTAGAGGACCGGGTCCCCGGTTGGCTCCGCGATGCCGGACATGGTTGGGTCACCGCCGAATATGGCATGCTGCCCCGTTCCACCGGGGACCGCACCGGCCGCGAGGCGGCGCGGGGGAAACAAGGGGGGCGGACCCTTGAAATACAGCGGTTGATCGGGCGATCTTTGAGGGCGGTCACCAATCTCACCCAACTCGGCCCGCTCCAAATACGTCTTGATTGTGACGTGCTGCAGGCCGATGGTGGCACGAGAACGGCCTCCGTGACCGGGGCCTATGTTGCGCTTTACTTGGCATGTCGTAAAATTCAACAATTGGGCTTGATCACGGAATTGCCGTTCAAAGGAATGGTTGCGGCTGTCTCATGTGGGCTTTACCAAGGGGAAGCTGTATTGGATTTGGACTATGACGAAGATAGCAATGCCCAAGCAGATACGAACTTTGTCCTGACGGACTCGGGACAGATTGTGGAAATCCAGGGAACAGCAGAGGAAGATCCGTTCTCTGAGGGTCACTTCGCAGCCATGATGGTGTTGGCGAAGGAAGGTATCGTTGAGCTTGTTGCCCATCAGAAAAACGCTCTCGAAATCGGATAGGCCCCCATGGCCCGAAAATTTGATGGCGGAAAATTGGTCCTTGCCACGCACAACGTGGGCAAGGCGGTGGAAATCCGAGACCTTCTTGTACCTTTCGGCGCAGATTTGTTGTGTGCTGGCGAACTGGGGCTGCCAGTGCCGGAGGAAACGGGCGTGACATTTACCGCAAATGCGGAGTTAAAAGCATTGGCGTCTGCCGAGGGGGCCGGAATTCCGGCGCTTGCGGATGATTCAGGCCTCGTGGTGCCGGCGTTGGGCGGCGACCCCGGCATCTATTCTGCACGTTGGGCTGGCCCCAACAAAGATTTCCGGTCGGCTATGCAAAAAGTCGAAGACGGGTTAGTCGGCGAGAAAGATCGCTCGGCACATTTTGTGAGCGCCCTGACTCTAGCCTGGCCCGATGGTCATACGGAGTCCGTGGAGGGCAAGGTGCAGGGCGAGCTTATCTGGCCCCCCAGGGGTGACCAGGGGTTCGGTTACGACCCGGTGTTCGTGGCGGCAGGCTATGACATGACTTTTGGGGAGATGGATCCAGCGGTAAAGCATAAAATCAGCCACCGGGCGGACGCTTTTCGGAAGTTGGTGGATCTGTGTTTTAGTTCTTGAGTTCAATAGGCAGAAGCAGAGATGGCACAATTCGGGATCTATATCCACTGGCCGTTCTGCGAGTCTAAATGTCCCTACTGTGACTTTAATAGTCATGTTTCCAGAGTCGTCGACCAGGAAGCTTGGAGGGACGCCTATTTGTTAGAGCTCGACCGTTATGCTCTCGAAACCCGGGACCGGGTCGTGACGAGCGTGTTTTTCGGAGGGGGCACGCCCAGTCTTATGGTGGCGGAGACGGTAGCAGCGGTGCTGCAGCGGATCAAAAGTCTTTGGTCGGTCTCTGGTGACTTTGAGGTTACCGCGGAAGCCAACCCATCTTCGGCAGAGCGAGCGCAGTTCGAGGCCTTTCGGGCAGCGGGGGTTAACCGATTGTCGCTCGGCATGCAATCACTGAGTGATGAGTCTCTGGTGTTTTTGGGTCGTCGGCATACCTCGGTGGAGGCCCGGCGGGCGGCGCTGGAGGCGGCCCAGGTGTTTGACCGTTACTCTCTCGATTTTATTTACGCCCTTCCGGGTCAAACGGCGTCGGCATGGCGGTCAGAATTAGATCAAATTTTGACGTTGGCCGGCGGTCATCTGTCTTTGTATCAGTTAACCATTGAACCCGGGACGCAATTTCACAGAGACCGTGTGCCGGCGGCTGGTGAGAATGCGGCCGAGGCTCTTTTTGATATTACGCGGAACGCGGCGCGGGCTGCCGGGCTGGCGGATTATGAAATTTCCAACCATTCCTTTCCCGGCCAGGAGTGTCGCCATAACCTGGTATATTGGCGGGGTGAGGATTATATCGGGATTGGGCCAGGGGCCCATGGCCGGTTACCGACACATGAACATAAAGCTGAGGCCACTATTGAGACGGTTCAGGAAATCCGCCTGCCGTCTGCTTGGCTAACTGCGGTCCAATCTGGTGGCGGTGGAACGCAAAAGCGGACTGTTCTCAGTCGAGAAGAAAGGTTCGAGGAAATTCTCCTCATGGGGCTGAGATTAACCGAAGGTATTGATTTTACGCGGTTTGAACGACTGTTTGGTGTGCCTTTAATAACTCAGCTGGATACCGAGAAACTTGGGCGTCTGATCGATGGCGGGTTTTTGGAACAGGGGAAAAACACCCTTTCTGCAACTGCTGAGGGTCGTCAGCGTCTCAATGCTGTCTTAGCGGCTCTACTTACCTAATATTACCAGGCCAGAACCAACAAGGCCCGGCTGGCCTAATTTGCCGCCTGGAAACTCGCTGGTGCGTTTTGGATTACGCGGGTGCCCCGCTCCTGGACTTGATGAATGGAGAGACCTCGCTCCGCATAGCCTTCCGGATGAAAGCGAAAAATGCCGTCCCGGCCGGCAAAGCCCTGGGGGGCGGTAATTTCCGAGACATCAAATTGGCCATCTGATTTGACGAAGACGGCTGCCAATGCCGTTGCATCATAGGCCAAGGTCGCAAGGCGGGAGGGGGCGGCGGCATACATTTCTGTGTATTGGCGGATAAATTTTCGCCGTTCTTTCTTAGCTGGCGCCGCGAACCAGCCGCCCACCAGTGCCGGTTCCGACCCAATGCCGTCGGCGTCCCATTGACCTGTGCCTAAAATGCGAATCTTGTTCGGATCAATGTCATAATAGGGTAAAAGGGCGGCTATTGCTTGCAGCCGTTTTCCGCCATCTGCCACGAGGAGGGCATCAAATGGCACGTCGCCCAATGTTTGCAGGTTTTCCAACCGCTTAAGTGCTTGCCGGGCGACTTCGTCTTCCCGGTTTTCGAGTTCCTTCCGCTGATCCAGTAGATCTTGCCGCCGGTTATCATAGTTCGCTAAATTTTTAACCACGGCACTGAAATCACCGCCAAGGGGACTATAAAATCGGACACCAGTGATGTCAGCGCCTAGGTCAACGGCCACGGCTTCCAGTGCTGCGCTGATGGAGGCGCCGTAGGGGTTGTCCGGTGCCAGGACGGCGAATCGGCGCATGCCACGCTTAAAGGCAAAGCGCACCACACGCTCCACCTGTTCGTCTGGTAGAAAACCCAAGGTAAAAACCCCGTTGCCGGCCACTCGTCTGTCATTGGAGAATGAAACCACGGTAAGTCCGGCGGCGCGGGCGGGCGGTGCAACGGTCTCTACGGAACTCGCAAACAGGGGCCCCAAGACCAGAGAAGCACCGTCGCCGATTGCTAGGGCGGCAGCATCGGCGGCACCCTCGGGCGTGCCTTTGGTATCCTGCGGCAGTAGCTCAAAATTTTTGCCGGCAAAATGGAAGAGCGCTAATTGAGCTGCGTTGAGGAGAGAATTTCCTAATTTGGAATGCGGGCCAGAGAGAGGCAACAAAAGGGCTACCCGTGGCACCGTCGCCTGCATCGGCGGCGGTGGCGGGGCGGTGAAGCGAGCTTCGTCCAGCGCACCAGCGGGGGCCTGCATCTCGGGACCGGTGATGGTTTCTGGATCTTGGATTAGACCTGGGATCATTGGATTCTGTCCTGGCATTGGATGGACTACCGGCGGTGACGGGACTGGGGCTGTAACGGTTCCCGTTTGGCGGGGCTGTGAGATGATCTCTGACAATGGGCTCGGACGCCTGGATGGATTCGCGGAGGAGGCCGTTTGCGCGTTCGGTCGGCCCCCTGCTGACTGTTGCTGAATGGGATTGGCGCCTTGAGGCCGGCTTGGTAACCGCATCTGGCGGATCGGCGCAGGAGAGACTAGACGGGAGGAGGGTGGCGTGCTTGTTGCTGCCGGCGCGGACGATGGGGCTTGCGTCGCTGTTTGGAAATGGGCCAAATAATGTTTACAGGCGGTCAGGGAAAGAGCCGCCAGTCCCGCCAATGAGGCACGAAACAATGTTAAATAACAAATCCGCATTGCGTCAACCAAGTCCCGGGGTTTTCGAGTTAAGCCGATCCTCGCAGCGCTTGAGCGCGCCGACACANCACCCTATTGGGGGTCTCNCCGCAAGTAAAGCTGCNNGGAGNTGTTAGATGACAAAAATTAAAAATGGCCTTTATGTGGTNGCAACACCCATCGGCAACCTGGGTGATATATCGGCCCGTGCCCTGGAGGTTTTAACCNCNGTCGATAAAATTGCCTGCGAAGATACNCGGGTGACCGGAAAACTTCTCTCTCGNTTCTCNATAAACACCTCTATGATGGCGTATCATGATCACAATGCTGGTAAAGTCCGNCCCGGCTTGCTANCCGACCTGAAGNAAGGNGCCNCCATAGCACTCGTAAGCGACGCTGGCCTGCCTGCGATNTCAGATCCCGGTTATAAACTCATCCAAGCGTGNGTTNAGGATAATATTTCGCTAACTGTCCTTCCNGGCGCCAACGCGGCGCTCACCGNGTTGGTCCAGTCNGGTTTGCCCACGGACCGATTNTTTTTCCAGGGATACTTANCGGCTAAANCCAGCGCTCGNNTGTCGGAATTGGAGGAGCTTTCCGGCATCCCGGCTACNNTAATTTTTTATGAGAACGGCAAACGACTCGCGAAGTCTCTTGGTGATATGGCCTCGGTTTTGGGCGACCGTCACGCCGCCGTCGCCCGGGAGCTGACAAAGCTGCATGAGGAGGTGCGCCGCGGATCCCTCTCTGGGCTCGCTGTAGTATATGGCGCGGAGGGGGCTCCCAAAGGGGAAATTGTAGTCGTCGTTGCACCGCCCGAGCCGCCGCCGCCGCCCGTCGAATTGGAACTGGAAGTGATGCTCGCGGGACGGCTGGGTCATTTAAGCGTCAAAGATGCGGCAAGCGAGGTGGCGCAAATTACCAAATTGCCCCGCAAAACTCTTTACGGCATGGCGCTGCGGCTTCAGCGGGAGCTGGACGGGGAGCACGAGGATGATGACGGGACGGGGTGAAACACGAAAACACCGTCGCCGCGCATTTGGGTTCGGAGTGCGCGCCGAATTCTGCGCCGCTTGAAAGCTCAGGCTCAAGAGCAACTGGTTTCTGGCCCTTCGCTTCCGAAGGCGCGTGGGCAAATTTGTTATTATGGCGGTATGGGCGTCTGAGCTTGTATTCTTGGAGATCAACGCGTGCACCCTGCAGAAACATAGGATTGAACNGGCTTCGGTCCTTGATATTGCGCGTTTTCCGGCCTTAGTCAGGTTGAGTCAGCGGGTTGATTTGATACGGGTCTAGCCATGGCCCTAAATTTTTCATCTGAACGATACCTGGGGGCCGCGTTCTGTATTTTAGTGCCCCCTGTCATAAAATGACCGGACTCTCCCCCTGCCCCGGTATTGACGATATTTTAACCGCTGTCAGGCCATGATAACTTTAAATTNATCTTTTAGAGGGCCGCGGACCCGATGTCTATCATGCGTAAAACACTTTCTCCGGGCGGCCGACGCTTTGCCGGTGCTGCACTTCTTGTTATGATAGCCATTGTTGGGTTGAGCGGTTGTACTGCATTTATCGGCGCCGGCGCGGGAGTTGGTGTGGCCGCCGTGCAAGAGCGCGGCATTAAGGGCAGGACCCAGGATCTTCGACTGGAAGCCCTCGTCCTAAACAGATTTTTGAGTGCGGGCCTTAAACTCACAGCTACTATCGGCGTGGAAGTGTATGAAGGCCGAGTTATGCTCACTGGCGCGACAGAGGATACCAAACTTTCCGACGAAGCCGTTAAACTTGCATGGCAGGTGAATGGAGTTATTGACGTCATCAACGAAATTAAGTTTGATAAAAATGCCTCAGCGATGGATTTTGCTGAGGACGTGTGGATCACCACCCAGCTAAAATCCAACCTAACCTTCGATATGGACATCATAGCCATTAATTATGCTGTGGAAACGGTCAAAGGCACGGTCTACTTGATTGGCATCGCCCAAAACCAGCGGGAGCTCGACCGAGTGATCGCACATGCCAGCGCCATCAAACATGTGATTAATGTGATCAGTCATGTGCGGCTGAAGAAAAAACCTTTCGAAGCGCGCCAAGTCCTAAGACAATAGGCTAGGCGCCTTCACGGCACCATAATGAGAAGAGAGCGGGACGGCCCATGAGTCTTATTGTAGCCATTCAGATGGATCCCATTGAGGCCGTAGATATCGATGCCGACAGCACGTTTGTTATGGCGCTGGAGGCGCAGGCGCGGGGCCATAGCATTTATCACTATTTGTCGCAGGACCTGGTACTCAATCATGGCAGGGTGATCGCGGGCGCGCGGCCACTGCGCGTGCGCCGGGAAACGGGAGATCACTTTACCATGGGCGCGCAGGAGTGGATTGATCTCGCCCTCGTGGATGTTGTGCTTATGCGTCAGGACCCGCCATTTGACATGGCCTATATCACTGCGACCCACCTTTTAGAGCATGTGCATCCGAAGACCTTGGTGGTGAACGATCCAGTGAGTGTCCGCAATGCGCCGGAGAAACTGTTCGTCACTCATTTTCCGGAGCTCATGCCGCCGACCCTCATCACGTCGAGTAAGGAGCAGATTTTAGAATTCCGAGACGAGCACAAGGACCTCATTATCAAGCCGCTATTCGGCAACGGCGGCGCGGGTGTGTTTCATATCAGCCCTGGCGACGAAAACCTAAACGCGCTCCTGGAGTTGTTCACAGAGCTTTACCGCGAACCGACCATTGTGCAGCGCTACGAGCCTGCCGTCCGGGACGGTGACAAGCGTATTATCCTGATTGACGGCAAACCGGCGGGCGCGTTGAACCGGGTCCCAGCTTACGGTGAATCGCGCTCAAATTTACACGTCGGCGGCACTGCGAAACAAGCGGTGCTTACCAAGCGGGAGCGCGAAATCTGCGAGGCTATTGGCCCGGCCCTCACGGAACGCGGCCTCATCTTCGTCGGCATCGACGTCATTGGGGATTATATGACCGAAATCAATGTAACGTCTCCAACCTGTCTGCAGGAAATCAACCGTTTTGACAGCGCCAAGCTGGAAGCTGACATCTGGGATGTGATTGAGAGGAAAGCGTCCGAGAGCGGGGACTAATTGCGCTAATCCAATGGCGCTTCGAGATAATCTTCCGCAAAGGAAGCGCCCGCTTCTTTCCGCTCATCGCCTTTGAGGTGATCCATAAAGTTACCGAGAACGCTGTTGATGAAAGGATGACTAGAAAGCGGCGCATTGGCGGCGATGTCGTGACTTTTGAACTTACCCTGGTCCTCAAAGGTTCTGCGGATTAGGTCATACACAAAACTGTCGTGCCATTCGGGCAGTTCGAATAGGCTATCGTCCAGGTACAGTTGCTGCCAAAAGGTTATAAATTCGTAATGGGCGGGATGGTTGAGGTCATATCCAACAAACCCACATTCAGGATACGTTTGCCCCCGACCGAGATACGATGTGTAACAACCGTCCGGTAAAACCTCATCGAAAAAACCTTCCGGTATGTCCTTGAACGTCACGGTGTCTGCGTCGATCCAAAAA
>NHHQ01000154.1 GCA_002170915.1 Rhodospirillaceae bacterium TMED167
ATCTGAAGGCCATGATGGCGCATAAGGATGCCGTTGTCGGCGATACTGTTAAGGGCGTCGATTTCCTGATGAAGAAAAACAAGATCGACCGGATCGAAGGTCTTGGCACAATCACAGCACCTGGCACCGTTGAGGTAACCCCGGAATCCGAAAAGGCGACCACCATCGCCACGAAGAATATCATCATTGCAACGGGCTCGGAAGTCACGCCACTGCCTGGGGTCGATATCGATGAAAAATACGTGGTGACGTCCACAGGGGCCCTTGAATTGCCTAAAGTGCCTAAATCCATGGTCGTCATTGGGGCTGGTGTTATCGGCCTTGAGATGGGCTCGATCTGGAGCCGTCTGGGTACCCAGGTTACCGTGGTTGAGTTTATGGATAGTATCCTGTTTGGTATGGACGCTGAAATATCCAAAAATATGGCCCGTATTTTGAAGGAACAGGGTCTCGACTTTAAACTCAAAAGCAAGGTGACGGGCGCCAAGAAGACCAAGAGCGGCGTGACACTCACCATCGAGCCCCGTGACGGCGGTGATGCCGAGACGCTCAAGGCCGATGTTGTGCTCGTGGCCGTGGGACGCCGGCCCTTTACACAAGGTCTGGGCCTGGAAACCGTGGGCGTCAATATGACCGACCGTGGATTTATCCAAACGGACAGTCATTTCAAAACCAATGTGGAGGGCGTCTACGCTATCGGCGATGTTATCGGCGGCGCCATGCTCGCGCACAAGGCAGAAGATGAAGGCGTCGTGCTGGCGGAAATTTTGGCCGGACAAGCGGGCCATATCGACTATGATGCCATTCCAGGTATCGTTTATACATGGCCTGAAGCGGCTGGGCTCGGCCAAACAGAGGAAAAGTTAAAGGAATCGGGTGTTACCTACAAGGTCGGAAAGTTTCCGTTCTCCGCGAATGCCCGCGCCCGCGCCATGGGAGAGACGGATGGCTTCGTCAAAATCCTCGCCGACGCCGAGACCGATGCGGTTATAGGCGTCCATGTCATCGGCCCGGCGGCTGGCGATCTTATACAGGAATGCGTTGTTGCTATGGAGTTTGGCGGGGCAGCTGAGGATATCGCGCGCATATGTCACGGCCATCCGGGGCTCTGCGAGGTGGTCAAAGAGGCTGCGCTCGCCGTCGATGGCCGCGCCCTTCATATGTAGAGAAAACCGGAGCTGCCATTTTTCATGCTTGTTTCCCTTCCAGAAAGCGATGGAGATTTGGCGTGCGTCAAGATCATCGGCAAACTCACGGTCGAAGATTACCAATCCCTGATGGACATGTTCCATGGCATCCTCGACCATCATGGTGCGCTGCGCTTGTTTGCTAACCTTGAGGAATTTGAAGGTTGGGAATGGCAGGCGTCTTGGGACAAGGTCGCGTTTGGCATTAACCATTGGGATAAAATCATGCAGATTGCCGTGGTGGGAACAGACCGCTGGGCCCATCTTGGCGCACAGGCAGCGGGGAAAATCAAAACAGCGGATGTCCGGTATTTTGAGGCCGCTGAGAATGTTCAGGCCTTGGCGTGGGTCCAGAACCACTAAGTCGTGGTTGAAAACCCCTCTCAATTATCATGCAAATAAATCCGCCATTTTACCTGATTAAAGGGCGCGATGCGACGTCTCTGGGGCGGCACGGCCTGTCATGCTCACGGTTCCCGCGCGCGGGGGTGAGCATCGCGGTACACTTCCGTGAGCCGGGCAGCATCGACTTTGGTGTAGCGCTGCGTGGTGGATAACGAGGCGTGGCCTAAAAGCTCTTGAATGGTGCGCAGGTCGCCGCCACCGGCCAGGAGATGTGTTGCAAAGCTATGGCGGAGAGCGTGTGGCGTAGCTGTATCGGCCAAGCCCATCAGCGTCCGGACTTTACGCATCTGGCGCTGGACCACCCCTGGGTTCAACCGTTTGCCGCGCGCCCCTACGAACAAAGGGTCTCCCTTACGATGGCCGAATGGGCGGGTGGCGAGGGAATGGTCAACTGCTGTGATCACCACCGGCAGGACTGGTACCAACCGCTGTTTATTGCCCTTCCCTGTTATCACCAAGGCGCCATCCGCCGGAATGTCGCCGACATTAAGATTAAGCGCCTCGCTGATGCGGAGTCCGCAGCCATAAAGCAGGGTCATCAAGGCAATATCCCGGTCGGCAATCCAGGGTGTATCGTGGATCTGGCCAAAGGTTTTGAGCGCGGCTTTCGCTTCTTCGGCACTCAGCGGTTTGGGAAGGGACTGGGGGAGTTTGGGTGAGCGTAAGGAGCGGATCGCGGCATTCTGCAGGATGTCCTCTTTGTCCAGGTAGCGGAAAAAATTCCGAAGCGTGGACACTGCCCGCGCCGTGGAGGATTTCGAAAGTCCCTCCATATTCCGTTTGGCAAGATAGGACCGGAAGTCGGCGGATTTTAGCTGTTCCAGGTCCCGCAATCCCGGCCGATAGCCCAGATGATCAAGGAGAAAGTTAAGAAACGTCGAGAGGTCCCGCCCGTAGCCATCCAATGTATGGTCTGAACAATTGCGCTCGACCGAGAGCCAGGTGCACCAGGCGCCGATGGTCTTTAATAGCGCCGGTTCGACGGTAAATTCAATGGCTTTCGCCATGGTAACCTCTTGATCCGATGTCTCAGTCCGCTGGAAAATGCCGCAGCAGACAGTTTTCCAGCACCCGGGCGAGAAAAATTAACAAATCCGTTCCCTGGCCGCCATGAAAGGCCCCCCGTGTGCGTGAGCCAAGTGCGAGCAAACCCGCCGGCAATGTGCCGCCGGGTCCAATACGGGCGAGCGCGGCCGACTGAACGATACCGGCGGCTTCGCCAAAAACCGCGCCGTCGTCGCTCGTATATTCCAGAAGTTTTGCATAGTCCTCGCCACTGCCCAGAACCGTATCGATGGTGCCCGGCGCAAACCAACGGATATCAATGCTGCCAAGGCCGGGATGCCCCTTGTCGCCCGTCTCAAAACACAGGGAAACCGCATCGACATCCAGCAAGAGCGGCAAATCAAAGCACGTGGCGTGGATGAGTTGCTCGAGATCTTCTGCCCCCAAAAGAGCTATGGCCGCGGCATGGGTCCGCGTTTGGATCATCATATTAGCGCGTGTTGTGCTGATGAGCAGGTTTGCGGCATCCTGCAGATCAACCTGCTCACCCCGCAGTCGGTCAAGCATGAAAGATTGCATGTCCACCACCTTGTCGCCAGACCAGCGCATGGGCGGTGTCATTACATCCAACAGCGCGGGATGCTGTGTTAGGAAGTCGGGATGATCGCGCAAAAAGTCTTCGACTTGATCTTCGGTAATTGTGTTGGGTTGATTGAGGGCGGTGGCGTCCCCAGCCATCTCAATTCTCCTTTATAGGATCGATTGTCCTGTTCTGGCCCAATCGCTCAAGAATGCTTGCAAACCTTTATCGGTGAGAGGGTGTTGAAACAACTGTCGCAAAGCGTCGGGAGGCATGGTAACGATATCGGCCCCCATCTTGGCAGCGTCGACCACATGTTGAGGGCCACGGACCGAGGCCACTAGGATTTCCGTAGTGAAGTTGGGAAAATTGGCGTAGATGTCGCAAATATCCTCTATGAGGGCGATTCCGTCCTGGCCCAAATCATCTAATCGGCCAACAAAGGGGGACACAAAGGTTGCTCCAGCTTTGGCGGCTAGGATGGCCTGAGCAGCAGAAAAACAGAGGGTCACGTTGACCATGGTGCCTGCATCGGAGAGCGTCTTACAGGCGATCAGCCCGTCTTCGGTCAGCGGAACCTTTACCGCGACATTCTCTGCGATGGCGGCAAGTTTCCGGCCTTCGTTGATCATTGTGGGGGCATCGATGGCGGTGACTTCGGCGCTCACTGGCCCTGTAACCGCCTGGCATATGTCGGCGATTAATTCGAGGAATGGTCGGCCCGACTTGGCAATGAGCGAAGGGTTTGTTGTGACCCCATTGATCATACCGGTCTCAGTGAGCGCAGTGATCTCATCAAGATCCGCTGTGTCGATGAAGAATTTCATGGCCATCACTTGTTATTTAGAACAACGTCCCTTATTTCACCCCGATTCGGGTCTGGAAGGCAATGGGGTATGCACTGGGTGACAGGCCTGGTTACGGCAAGATTAGGAACCTTTCTTGGAGCTCAAGATCTCCCTTGCGTACCAGTTGAAACATGACTAAACCTCGCTCGCAGATTTACTGGTACATCAATCGAAAGTCGATGATTATGGCCTTTACAGCGTCACGTTTGGATAGGATTGCGCCATCCCCTACTATGGCAGTCACAACCCGCGCGCGCGAGTTGAAAGCCACTGGCGTAGATATTATTGGCCTGGGGGCTGGTGAACCGGATTTTGATACCCCGGACCATATAAAGGACGCCGCCTCCAAGGCGATTGCAGACGGATATACGAAATATACCGACGTGCCCGGATCTATTGAGTTGCGGGAAGCTGTCTGCGCTAAGTTTGAACGGGAAAACGGGCTTAGCTACACGCCGGACGAGATTCAAGTGGCATGTGGCGGCAAACAAAATATTTACAATGCCATCATGGCATCGGTTCAAGAAGGCGATGAGGTGGTGATCCCGGCGCCCTATTGGGTGTCCTATCCAGATATCGTGCTGCTGGCCGAAGGAACGCCGGTGATCGTGCAATGTTCTGCAGATAATGGCTTTAAAATGCAGCCGGAAGAATTGGAGGCGGCGATTACGCCCAAGACCAAATGGGTGATGCTGAACTCGCCGTCGAACCCAACCGGGGCGGCGTATGCCCGAGCCGAACTGAAAGCCCTCGCAGACGTGCTGATGCGGCACGATCATGTGTGGGTGATGTCGGACGATATATATGAACATATTGTCTATGACGGGTTCACGTTTTCGACCATTGCAGAGATCGAACCGGGCCTGAAGGACCGCACAGCGACCCTCAATGGCGTGTCTAAGGCTTTTTCCATGACGGGTTGGCGTGTAGGCTACTCCGCTGCGCCGGTCGAGCTAACCAAGGCCATGAACAAGATCCAGAGCCAGAGCACGTCGCACACAAGCTCGATCTCCCAAGCCGCCGCCATTGCAGCCCTCAACGGTCCGCTGGATTTTTTGACAGCTCGGAATGCGACGTTTAAGCAACGGCGTGACCTCGTGGTCTCCATGCTCAACCAAGGGGATGGCATCGACTGCCTGACGCCGGAGGGCGCCTTCTATGTCTATCCCAAATGCGCGGGCTTGATCGGAAAGACCACGCCCGGCGGGTCGGTGCTGCAAACCGATGGTGATGTAGCGGCTTATCTCTTGGAAGCAGAGGGCGTTGCCGTGGTATTTGGTGAGGCCTTTGGTCTTTCTCCCTTCTTTAGGATTTCCTATGCCACCGGCACTGACTTATTGGAAGACGCCTGCGAGCGCATCCAGCGTGCCGCTGCAGCTTTGGCATAAAACGGCTGGCTTCCCGTCTCCGTGCAGGCTGAGTCCCATGGCGGGCGAGAACGAACGGGTGCCAAGATCCAGATGACGACCTGACAGGTGCTCCTTCGGGCACCATCCCTATGCCTTTTTCTGAATGGCTTTCATGGCTTCAGCCGATTCGAGCACAGATTGTTTGAAGGAAATCGGTGTCCAGTTAAACAGCTCACGTGTCTGCGAATTGTCAGCGCTTAAATTCATCCCCAAAAGAGGAAGCATACCTTTGGCTTCACGATCAAAAATCGCCATAAAGCGCAGTAAAAAGTTCGGCGCAATGCGTGTGCTTGGACCCTTGTAGCCCTCGTCTTTGAGAAACTGCGCGGCACTCTGAAACCCGTTTGGTTCTGCGGATGCCACGATGATGCGTTGGCCTGAAGCCTCGGGTAGGGTTAATGCCTCGGCATGGAGTTTGGCTACGTCACGCACATCCACCATAGGGAATGCTGCATTTGGCACCATCGGAAGTTTGCCGCGTAGCATTTGATCCAGCATCGACATAGACTGCCCTGTTATATTTTGTCCCAGTGGCGGGCCAAATACCCCGCCAGGGGAGATAACGGTCAATTCCATCGGCGTTTCGTCTGCNTGCTGGTTGATGAAATCCCAAGCAGCCTTTTCAGCGAGGGTTTTGCTTTTCATGTAAGTGCTGATATNGGGTGANTCTNTGTCGGTCCAGTCANCGGGACCGAATGTGCCGGTTTTCATGCTGGCCATCATCGCCACGATTGAACTAGTTAGCACAACCCTCTTCACACCGGCCTNTTTCGCGGCACGCAANGCTCGNAGNGTGCCATCAATAGCCGGTTTGAGCAGTTCTTGGGGGTCTTTAGGGTTCGCAATGATAAAAGGCGAGGCTACATGCATTACGAATTCACATCCCGCAGCAGCGCTCTCCCACCCATGATCCGACGTCAGGTCTAGTTCGACGATCATTAAATGCTGAGTGTCTACCGACGCCTCTGCAAGGGTATTCTGTACCTCTTTGCCTTTAGCCTGATTCCGGACGGTCCCACGCACCCTGTAGCCCCTATCCAGCAGTTCCTTGGCACAGTGCAGTCCAATATAGCCTGATATACCCGTCAAAAGTACGGTTTTCATTTTAGCCATTCCTTTAAATATGACGCCGAGATTCACATAGAATTTTCTGCATCTATTGTTATTTTATGGTGTAATGCAACAATTAAATACTAAAAGGTACGAAATGAAGGGGCAATCGACTAAAGCTACACCCGGACGGCCAAAAACATTGGATCGTGATCACGTGCTGCAAGTCGCGATAAATAGCTATTGGAGCGAAGGCCCGACCGCTATTTCTATTAATGAGATTTGCCGGCGNGCAGGTGTTTCCAAGCCGGGGCTATACCGAGAGTTCGGAGGAGAGGATGGGCTAAAGAGAGCCGCGCTAGATGCCTATCGCGATAACGTTCTAACAATACTATTCCAAATATTTGATGCAGATATCCCGTTTGGCGATGCTATAGATGCTCTCATAGAGCTGACGACACAGGACCGTGCAGCAATGGATATACCTATGGGCTGTTTGTTTGAGCAGATGCGCGTTTGCTGCAAAAAATTCGGCCCCAAAACCAATGCAGCGATCAATTATACGCGGACTAACAAACAGGCTCGTATAGAAGATTGGATCAACCGAGCCAAGGAAAACGGGCAAATGGCAGCCCAGATCTCAACCCCCATCGCCGCACTTTATGTCAGCTCCCAAATTACCAGCGTAATCATGATGCAAGCCGAGGGCGTAAGTAACATTCAAATTACAGAGTTTCTGAAATTTGCATTCAATGGCTGGGGACGNGTCAATTGAATACCGAGGCAAATAGTTGTCCTGGTGGCGNATAAGATTTACTTATGCCCCAATTCCGACTCTAAAAGCATAGCCGCCGGGATGGTTGAGCGCGTGACGAGATTGTTAGTTGTATAGAGCAAAAAATTTCGATCAACGTGGATCACCTGAGGCTAAAGTGCTGTTCCCGGCCTGAAATTTCAGCATCGAAGAGATTAGAGCGTCTGGATAGGCCCCTTATTCATAAATTATTGGTTTCAGGCTAATACAGATAGTTTGAGAGGACAGGGGCGGCGCTCGCATCCAAATGCCAGCGTCCGAAACATTTAACCTGATCAATGAACTCCGGCCCGTCTTCCAAGGTACAACTTCCTTGGTATGGGCCTTTGAGCGGTTGCAGGAATGCAGCGTCAAAGAAATAGACGAGGTGATTGCGCGCACGGACCAAGCCGGGTAACACNTTATGGTTAACCTAATAGGGGGGCCACCATGGCATCTTATCGACTNCTGTCCTTTGAGAAGGACGGCTANACCGTTCCTGGCATCCTGGTNGATGGCAGCGTTTTTGATCTCCGTTCGGAATTGGCCGTGCATGCGCCGTCCGATGATGCCTATCGTTCGATCGACGAACTGTTGGCAGACTGGGAAAAGGCTCAAGGCTTGCTGAGCCAAATTTCCAACAGTCCTGGATCCCGGGCCACGCCTTTGAACCAGGTGGCGCTTCGCCAACCAATCCANAATCCGGGCGCCATTTACTGTGCGGCGGCAAATTATTTCGATCATGCCGCTGAAATGGGCAATCCGATCAAAAAAGAAGACGTCGCNCCTTATTTTTTNATCAAGTCGAGCTCGGTGATNNTNGGCNCGGGTGAGGCNATCCGGNTGCCNNTGCATCATTCNNAGAAATTCGATTGGGANNTCGAGATNGGCGTGGTNATNGGAAAGNAGNCCGAAAATGTCAGCGAGNCCGANGCGCTNGATTATGTCGCCGGGTATACNATCGTCAATGACCTGTCTGCCCGGGATCACGTGCGTCGGGAGGATTGGCCCTTTGGCACTGATTGGTTTGAGCATAAAAGCTTCGAGACATCGGCACCCATGGGGCCCTGGATCACGCCCGCTTCTGAGATTGAAGATATTCAAAACCTGACCTGCCAGACGTGGATCAATGGAACCTTGAAACAGGATTCCAGCAGCGCAGAGATGGTGTTCAGCGTGGTTGAACAGATCGCTCATCTGTCGCGGCAAATGACACTTCGTCCTGGCGACGTGATCGCCACCGGCACCTGCGCTGGTGTGGGTTTCTTCCTGGGCGAGTACTTGTCGCCCGGTGACGAGATCAAAATGGAAGTGGAAGGCCTTGGTGTTCTCAGTAATCCGGTGACAGCGCGCTAAGGGCGGTTATCGTGCAACCAGGCCCGTTGCGGTTTGGCGTTTTTCTGGGGCCTCATCATCCGCTAGATGAGAATCCCACTCTTGCGCTGAGCCGTGATTTGGAGCTCATCGAACTCCTTGATGATCTGGACTATGATGAGGTCTGGATTGGCGAACATCATTCCGGCGGGTTTGAGATTATCCCGGCGCCGGAGATTTTCATCGCAGCGGCTGCCGAGCGCACCCGTCGCATCCGGCTCGGCACCGGTGTCAAGTCGGTCCCATTCCACCACCCGTTGATTGTTGCAGATCAGATGGTGCAGCTGGATCATATGACCCGGGGCCGGGTTATGTTTGGCGCGGGCCCAGGCGCTTTGCCCACCGACGCCTATCAAATGGGCATTGATCCCGGTGATCAGCGCCGCCGGATGACGGAAGCCCTGGACGCCATCGTCCCTTTGATGGAGGGCCAGCAGGTCTCCATGGAGACTGACTGGTTTACCCTCAGGGACGCCAAACTTCAGATGTCCAGCTACACTCCGCCTATGATGGAAATGGCGGTGACTAGCATTCGCTCGCCGTCTGGTGCACTCTGCGCGGGTAAATATGGTGCGGGACTGCTGGTGTTGGGGGGCATCTCTGACGAAGCCCTTGAACATCAAATCCATAATTGGAAGATTTGCGAGGAAACCGCTGCCGAGAACAACCGGCGGGTGACCCGTCGTCAATGGCGTATCACGGTGATGACCCACATTGCGGAAACACTGGAACAGGCCATCAAAGATCTCGGGTTCGGATTGCAAAAGTGGGTGGATTATTCCCACCATGTGCTGCCAGCGTCACCGTTTCCGGACGATGTAGGTGATCCCCTTACCTGGGGCATCGATCACAAGCTGTTGCTGGTGGGCACTCCCGACCAGGCGATCCGGGAGATCGAGCGGGTTCAGGCCGCGACGGACGGGTTCGGCACTTTTCTGTGCTTTGCCAATAATTTTGCGCCCTGGGAGGCGACCAAGAGAAGCTACGAACTGCTCGCTCGGTATGTGATGCCGTATTTTAAAGGATCCAATCTGGCACGGGAAGACAGCTATACCAGCGCCCGGACCGCACATGAAACCGTGCAAAGGGATTTCAAGAGAGCTGTGATATCGGCGACGGACGCCTATCAGGCGGACAAGGGTAAGACCTGAGCCGGGACCTGCGACTAGGACAAGGGTAGGGACACCTGACGCCGCGAGCCTAGTCTCGCGGTTTAAAGGCCGTTCCCTTGATTTCCACTAGAATGTGCGGATGCGGCAGCTGAAGGACGGCAACCGTGGTGCGCGTTGGCCCGGTGGCCGGGTCAAAATAGCTGTTGTAGACCTCGTTGAAGCCGCCGAAATCATTCATACTGACCAGATAGCAGGTGACGTCGACGAGATCCCCGAGATCGGTTTCCAGATCCGTGAGTTGTGTGCGTATGTTCTCCAACGCGCCTCGTGTCTGCGCCCGGATGTCTAGGGTCGCGGTGCCCATGATATCCGCCTCGGCCCCGGCAAAGGTGTTGTCTGGCCGCCGCGAGGAGGTGCCGGAGACAAAGATGAAATCGTCAGCCCGCCGGGCGAGGGGATAATTGGCGCGGGG
>NHHQ01000155.1 GCA_002170915.1 Rhodospirillaceae bacterium TMED167
GCTGCAAATGGCGATTGTGGGTCGGCCGAATGTGGGAAAGTCTACGCTCGTAAACCGATTGATTGGAGAGGATCGAATGCTGACCGGTCCGGAGGCCGGCATAACCCGGGACTCCATCAGCATCGAATGGTCCCATGAGGGCCGCCAGGTGAGGCTGGTGGACACGGCGGGTCTAAGGCGTAAATCACGGGTGACAGATAAAGTGGAGACGTTGTCCGCGGAAGACTCCTATCGTGCCATCCAATATGCCCAGTTGGTTGTCTTGCTCCTCGATGGTCATACCATGCTTGAAAAACAAGACCTGACCATCGCCCGGCAGGTCATTGAAGAGGGCCGCGTTCTCATCATCGGCGTGAATAAATGGGACGGTGTCAAAAATAAAGAAGCTGCCCGGGACGCGCTGACTGACCGACTGATGACGTCGTTGCCACAAATCCGAGGCGTTCCCATTGTCTTTTTTTCCGCGTTAACGGGCAGTGGCGTTCAAAAATTGCTTCCCGAGGCCTTCAAGTATTTGGATATTTGGAACCGTCGAATTCCCACCGGCAAACTCAATCATTGGCTGGAGTTTATGACCGAACGCCACCCGCCGCCAGTGGTTGCAGGGCGGCGACTCCGCCTGCGCTATATCACGCAGGCCAAAACGCGCCCCCCCACGTTCGTTCTGTTTTCCAGCCGCGGAAAATCCCTGCCAGAAGACTACCGGCGGTACATTGCCAATGGCTTACGGGAAGACTTCGACCTCCCAGGCATTCCCATCCGTGTGATGATCCGCCAGGGCAACAACCCTTACGCCCCAGATTAGATGACAAACCTGCCAAACGGTCTCTCTGGCTATCATACCGGAGGGCCGCCTCGGCCTGTTTAATGTGGTTCAGATGGCGCCATGCTGTCAGGCAGAATGGTCCACATTCTCAAACCGCGTCGACTGTGGCATAGCATAATCTGCGCTCAACACCCGCGTCAAATCTTGCAGGCTGTCGAGATTGTGGACAGTTCGGAAATCATCGACGTGGGGCAACATGGCGCGAATGCCCAGAGACTTTGGCTGAAACCCATCATAGCGGAGGAGCGGATTAAGCCAGATCAAGCGCCGGCAGGATTTGTGAAGGCGCTCCATCCCATCTTTCAGGCCGGTGGCCTCATCCCGATCAAGACCGTCCGAGATAATAATGGCCACTGCCCCTTGGGTCAGTACCCGCCGGGACCAGTTCTGATTAAACTCTTGTAAACAAGCGCCGATCCGGGTGCCTCCGGACCAGTCCACCACCTCCTCGCCAACATTAGCCAGGGCTATATCAATATCTTTATAGCGCAGATAACGGGTCACATTGGTCAACCGGGTCCCAAACAAAAATGTATGCACACGGTCCCTGTCATTAGTCACGGCATGCATGAAATGAAGCATCATGCGGGAGTAGCGCTCCATGGAGCCCGAGATGTCACAAATAATCACCAAAGGTGGACGGCGGAGCCGTCGTTCCCGCCGCATCAGAGGGATATACCCCTGCCCGGAGCGAAGCGCCGCGCGAAGGGTACGTCGCATGTCCACTCTTGCCCCGGATGTATTGGGGCGGTAGCGGCGCGTCGGCACTTCTGATACGGGAAAGCGCATTTTCTTTATGGCGCTGGTAGCCAGTTTGATTTCGTCGCCTGACATTTTTTCAAAGTCTTTACCAGCCAAGGTTTCGCCCGCACTCCAGGTCAGGGCGGCGTCGAACTCGATTTCTTCCTCTTTAATTTCCTGTTGGCCGGTCTCATTTTTGGTTGACAAGGCTTCCGCCACCCGGCGTGAGATTTCTTCCGTCTCGGNCATNGTTTGAGACGANCCAATATCCGGNAGNACGAGTTGCATCATNCGNTCNANGATTTCNGGATTGCGCCAAAAGATATGGAAGGCNTGATCAAATACNTCCCGNTGATCCCGGCGGTTTACAAATACTGAAAACAGCGACCAGTAAAAATCTTTCCGGCTGCCCAGACCCACTTGCGACACGGCTCGCATTGCCTCGATCACCTGACCCGGCCCAATCGGCAACCCGGCGCGCCGCAACACGCGGCCAAAATGCATNATATTTTCNGCAAGGNGTCCCCCTGCCCCATCATCCGANAATTGTTTTAGATCGGCGCTGTCCACCGGGTCATGCCCCCGCCGAAGCGAGCTCCGATTTGACCTCTTTCAAAATCCGATTGGCTTCGCTGCCTTCAATTTTCTGAATATCATCCTGGTATTTTAACAATGTCCCCAAAGTGTCGTTAACGGTCTCCGGATCAAGAGACAGGCAATCGAGCTGAGTCAATGCATGCGCCCAATCGATGGTTTCAGCAACGCCTGGCAGCTTGAAGAGGTCCATGTCCCGTAAATTTTGCACGAACCTAACGACCTCAGCCGAGAGCGTTTCCGACGCGCTCGGCGCTTTCACTTTCAATATTTCGAGCTCTTGTTCGGCACCAGGATAATCCACCCAGTGATAGAAGCAGCGGCGCTTCAATGCATCATGAATTTCTCGCGTGCGGTTGGACGTAATGATCACAAGCGGGGGCTCCTGAGCAGCGATTGTGCCGAGTTCAGGGATGGTAACCTGGAAATCTGACAAAACCTCTAAAAGATACGCTTCAAAAGGCTCATCCGTCCGGTCCAATTCGTCGATGAGCAGCACAGGTGGTCCGCCCGGATGTTCCTCCAAAGCCTGGAGAAGTGGCCGTTTAATCATAAAGTCATTGCTGAAGAGATCGGATTCCAGGTTGTCCCGGTCGCGATCACCCGATGCTTCCGCCATGCGTATTTCCAGCATCTGACGGGAGTAATTCCATTCATAAACAGCGGTGGTGACATCCAACCCTTCGTAACATTGTAACCGAAGTAGCTTCCGACCCAACGTTGCAGAGAGCACCTTGGCGATTTCGGTTTTACCGACGCCGGCCTCTCCCTCAAGAAATAGCGGTCTTCCCAAGCTTAAGGAGAGGTATAGCGCTGTTGAAAGGCTTCGATTGGCGAGGTAGCCGCCGGACCGTAAGAGCGTTTCCGTGGCTTCCACAGATGTGGGGAGTTCTGACTTCATCTACTTATGTAGTCTCCATGTAGTAAAACGCCAGGACCATAGGAAACCGCGCCAAGGAAGTCCATCGACTTAACTTCATGAGATGTTGAGGCTCCCAGGATGCCGAGCCTGCGCGATGAGAGGCTATCGCCAAAGGCATCAAAACAGGCCCCAGGCCACGACGAACAAGCCATGCGCGACCCCATTTCGGTCTCAGGGACGGGTTATCCGCAGCCGGTGACAGCCCTCCGAGGGATCTCGCCTATGAATAGGAGGGCAACAATGCAGAAGCCCTTTTCTACATAGACGGTGCTTTCCTGCATTATCCAGATGACCCTGATAGTTTGTATTTCAAAGTGGTCATCCTGGAGAATTTAGACCGTAAACGGAATGCTCGAGACTGCTTCAGAAGAGTTCTTGTAATCCAAACCAGTCATGCTGCAGTTTCCTAAGGAGTCACTGACGAAAGTGCCGGAGATAGCATCGGATAGGCACAATAGCCGCCGCGTCAAAAAACCAGAGGCTTGACGCTCACCACATTGGGCAGGCCACGTACCTGATCCGCGATTTGATCCGATACCGGCCCATCGGTCTCGATCAACGCAATCGCATCACCGCCGACATTGTCTCGTCCCAGGTTAAAAGTCGCGATATTAATTCCTGCCTCTCCGAGCACCGAGCCCAAACTTCCGATGAGTCCTGGCTTATCCTCATTGGTGATATAGACCATGTTGGGACCAAGCTGGGCGTCCATGGAAATCCCTTTTATTTCCACAAGGCGGGGGCTGTCGCCATGGGACAACGTGCCGGCGATGCTTCGGGTCTGCTGCTCTGTGGTTACCGTCAATTTGATCAGCGTCTGAAAATTATCGAGAGTCTCGCACGTCGCTTCCGTGACCTCGATGTTTCGTTCCCGCGCCAAGGTTGGGGCACTCACCATATTAACGGACTCTAAAAGCGGCGATAGGAGGCCCTGGAGCACCACCGCGGTCAATGGTTTTGTGTTCAAGTCAGAAACATGTCCGCAATAGTCAATTTGAATTTTTTTGATCGCCGTCTCCGTTACCTGACCCGCAAAGCTACCAAGTTGTTCAGCCAGTTTCATGTAGGGTGCGAGCTTCGGCGAATCCTCCGCGCTCACTGAAGGCATGTTAAGGGCATTGAGCACGGCACCGGTTAGAAGATAGTCTGCCATCTGTTCCGCCACCTGAATCGCGACGTTGACCTGTGCTTCATTGGTGGAGGCGCCAAGATGGGGGGTTGCGACAACCTTTTCATGGCCAAACAGAACATTTTCCTTGGCTGGTTCTTCTGCGAACACATCCACCGCAGCACCACCAACCTTTCCGCTGTCCAACGCAGCTTTGAGATCATCCTCCACAATCAAGCCACCACGGGCACAGTTAATGATTCGGACACCGTCCTTCATTTTAGTGATAGAGCCAGCATTGATGATACCTTTGGTTGCATCAGTTATGGGGGTGTGTAGACTGATGAAGTCGGCACGGGCGAATAGCTGATCCAGATTCACTTTATCCACGCCAATTTCCAAGGCACGTTCCGGCGACAAGAAAGGGTCATACGCTGCCACTTTCATTTTTACCCCGAGAGCCCGATCGGCGACGATGGAGCCGATATTCCCGCACCCCACGATACCGAGCGTTTTGCCATAGAGTTCAACACCCATAAATTTGGACTTTTCCCACTTTCCGGCGTGGGTCGACGCACTCGCTTGAGGAATATCCCGGGCGAGAGCAAATATCATGGCAATGGCATGTTCAGCCGTGGTAATGGAATTTCCAAATGGCGTATTCATCACCACTACCCCCTTCGCGGAAGCCGCCGGAATGTCAATATTATCAACGCCGATTCCGGCCCGACCAATAACTTTCAGGGTGTCGGCAGCCTCAAGAATTTCCGCCGTTGCTTTGGTGGCGGAGCGGACGGCCAGACCGTCATATTTTCCGATACAGGATTTTAGGTCTTCGGGCGTCATGTCCGTGATGACATCAACATCCACTCCGCGTTCTACAAATATCTCTTCGGCGCGCGGGCTCATACTGTCAGAAATCAGTACCTTCGTCATTTCATTATCCTTGAATTTTAGTTTTGGGGGGCGACTTCGGATTGCGTAACGGCAATAGCCCAATCGAGCCAGGGCGTCAGCGCTTCCAAATCATCAGATTCAATTGTCGCACCTGCCCAGATCCGTAGCCCGGGAGGCGCATCCCGATAGGCATCCAAATCATATGCAATACCCTCGGCATTTAGGAGGGTGCTGATACGTTTTGCAGCCTTGGCTTGGGTATCTACGTCAAGATCAAGGAACCAAGGTGCTACGATCTTGATACACACGGAGGTACTGGAAAGCGTCGCCGGATCAGTGGCTAGGAAATCGACACTTTTAGAGTTTTCCACCCACCGAGATAATACGGATAAGTTCGCTTCAGATCGGGCGATCAACGTTTTCAATCCGCCAATGCTTTCAGCCCAATTAAGACCGTCCAGGGCGTCTTCGACACAGAGCATAGAAGGCGTATTGATGGTAGCCGCCCTAAACACGCCTTCGATGAGCTTGCCACCGGACGTCAATCGGAAAATTTTCGGAATGGGCCAAGACGGTGTGTGACTTTCCAGCCGTTCAACAGCCCGGGGACCAAGGATTAGAATTCCGTGTTGCGCCTCTCCTCCCATAACTTTTTGCCAGGAGTAGGTGACCACATCGAGCTTGTCCCACGGCAGGTCCATCGCAAAGGCCGCTGAGGTGGCATCACAGATTGTAAGGCCTTCCCGTTTGGCCGAAATCCAATCTCCATTGGGCACCCTGACACCAGAAGTCGTGCCGTTCCAGGTGAACACCACATCCCGGCTAAAATCTACCGCGCCAAGATCCGGGAGGTCACCATAGCTGGCTTCCATGGTTCGGGTGTCCTCTAGCTTTAGCTGTTTCACCACGTCGGTGACCCAGCCTTTACCGAAGCTCTCCCAGGTCAGCATATCGATGCCACGTGCGCCCAGCAGGGACCACAAAGCCATCTCAACGGCGCCGGTATCGGAGGCAGCCACAATACCTATCCGGTGGTTGTCAGGAATCCCCAGAACATCTCTTGTTTTATCAATGACAAGCTGAATTCTGGCCTTGCCTTCCTTGGATCGGTGTGAACGTCCAAGGACAGCATTAGACAACACCGATGGCTTCCAACCAGGTCGCTTGGCACAAGGTCCAGAAGAAAAATTGGGGTTGATCGTGCGGGTGTCCGGCTTCGCGGGTAAGGTCATTTATGTCTCCCATCCTTACAGATGAGTCGCGGCCCGTTGGGGGACCGTGGCCCGCAAAATATCTACAGTCAATCGCCTTGCCCGTCAAACGAGATCAGACCCGACCAGTTCGAGAATATTTTCCGATGGCAAAATCATAATAGGGAAGGTTCAGGGAGCAATGGAGCAACCATTAAAGGCGGGAGACTGGCGCAGCATTCCAATTTAACCGATTGGAAACGACCCCATAACTGAACGGCCGTCAATCTTTAACTATGTGAATTTATCTTGATGGGGCACGTAAAAATATATGCCAATTCTTCTATTATAAGTCGTGAGGTTATTACTAAATTTCTGCAATTATCCTCGGCCGGGTAATAAGCGCAGGATCAAGAGAAGACCACTCTAAGTCATCGCCTAGCATACTGCTTATCAAGAGTGGCAACGATATTTCAAATATCATCCGCTTTCTTCTGAAGGAAATTTCGGATGTTACCGTAGCTCAGAACATTTCTCACGCGAGACAGTACTTGTTGAGTAGAGCCTTCGGTTTTGTCATTTGGAGCTTCTTCCTCCAGACGGTCAAAATGAGGCAATCATTTCACACCTGTAATGTTAAGATGTCTCACAAACGCTGGTGATCGGCTTTTTAGGAGACGGTGCCTCTCAAGCGATCGTAGACAAAATGCAATCGTCTCTAATCAACTCGCATAAACCGAGGGCAAAAATTTTCGCGATCGTGGAATCGATGCGTAAGCGCAGGCGATCAAACTGGTCCTGCAGGGAAAACGCGCCGGATCTTAATGAAATGCCGCGAGATATTCTTCGCGCCGATCTCGTACCCGATCTCGAATACGCTCGCCACAGGTCGCCATATCAGCCTTATCTTTGTTTTTGAGCGCGTTCTCAACCGCCACCCTAAAACTTGGGCGTCGGCGCGCACGTTCCCACCAGGCAGCCACCAGGGGCAGATTCTGAATCCAAATGGGTAACAGCGTGAGATAGTGAAGGCGGGCAATATAGGGCGAGAGGCTTATGTCCGCCAAAGTGTAGTTATCTCCGAGCAGCCAGTCTCCTCCACCCGCCAACGCGGTCTCCATGTTCTTGAATAACTTTTCATAATCGGCGATACCTTCGAGCACATATTGAGAATCGACGCCCTCTTTAAAAACTGACATATACCGCGCTCGACGCTCAGGGTTACCCACGTTCTGGAATCGAGTTTCCCGTTGCTCGGGCGACATGCTTTCCATTTTCTCACGAAAAATAGCCGAAAAGCTCAGTTCGCGGGTTGCTTCGAATATGCCCTCGTCAATCGCCTTACTCCAAAGCCGAAGTTCTGTTTTTTTTAATGGCTCTTCTGGCATAAGCCGCGGAGACGGAAACACTTCGTCCAGATACTCACAAATGAGCGTGGACTCTATGATAATGCTTCCATCATGGTCCAGCGTTGGGACCACGCCCTTCGGATTTATTTTCAGGTATTCAGGGTCGTATTGTTCATTTTTGAACAGATTAATTTCATATACATCAAAATCGAGGCCCTTCTCATCCAAAGTCATCAGAACCTTTTGGGTGCAAATGGAGTTTCCAGCCTTATAGAGATTCAACATGTTAATGTTCCTTCAACGGATCCATCGGGACACGTTAATAACGATATCGTGGCTTACTGAGCACAGGGAAACATTCTTTGAGATAACTTCTGACTAAATACATAACTGATCCAGCTCTATTTATCTTGATCTAAAATTTGCGCCAGTTTGTCGCCGTCGTTCACGGTTACCCAGCCGGTTTCGTTCTTGATAAAGCCAAGATCAGACCAATTCATCAGCTCATTTTCCACAACGCTTCGAGCAACTCCCATCATCGCGATGAGATCTTCCTTCGACACCCGGATGGAGATATTCACACCCGTGGAGGAGGACGATCCGCTGTTGCTCAGATACAAAAGACGTTTGGCCAGCCGATGCCGGAGATCAAGATAACTAAAGTCCTCAAGCAACGCATTGGTATGACGGATGCGACTACAAACAATCTTCAACAGATCAATGCAAAGCTCTGGGTTCTCAAGCAAAATTGGGACAAATGAGCTTCGGTGAACCTCAAGGATCTCGGTTTCCTCGGCAGCATCGGCATTTGCCGATCGCTCATGGCCATCAATAAGTGCGATCTCGCCAAAGACGTCACCGTCCGCTAAATTTGCGAAGGTAACATCGTCGCCCCCGGTTGACGGTGAGGAGACACGCACAACACCTTTTACAATCACCATCATGGTCTCCGCACTATCGCCTTTGCGAAAAATGATATCGTCGGCATCATAGTGAACGGATTTGGTTTCCTGAACGATGCGATCGAGCGCTGTCTCCGGAAGGTGTCGTAGCAGAAAGTGTTCTGCCAATAGTGATTTTTTATCGGTTGTGGATAATTGCATATGACGAGTCCCTCTCTTTGTTCCGGTATTATTATCACCGGCGATAGTTGTTTATATATTAGCGGGTCATGTAGCGCGAGGAAACACGCTGAGAAATTGAGTTAGTTTCCGGCCCCCTACGCTCAAGCATGCTGTACCGGCCAAGGGACAACGCATGAGATAATCATTCGCCTCCGGGATTGATGCCAGTTGAGAGGGGCTATAATCATGCAACTGGGTTGAAAGGCAATAGGGGGGGCAAGGGCGGAATTGGCGTCAAACAACACGGCCACTGCAAAAGCCTCTACTGAACATTTAGCTCACGCCCGATGCCGAGAGGGATCTGCGTAAACAGGACCGACGCCCCATGGCGCTGATGACTGAGGCAGGCTGCAATCTACATGGAAATCTAGGGGGCCACACCGGCAGTATATTCAGACTTTCCTTTTCCATGGAAAAGCTATTAACGGCCCGGCCTCCCGAGCAGAGTTCTTGCGGGACGGGTTCGCGGTAGGCGCTAGGCCACGGCACTTTCAACCGCCTGCCCGAGGTCCAAAGTTGTCGCCTGTCCACCCATATCTCGGGTCCGGCAAGTCCCATCCTCCAAAACGACCTCAATGGCGTCAACGATAGCCGCCGCTGCTGCGGTTTCCCCCAGATGATCGAGCATCATAGCTCCGGACCAAATTTGGCCGATGGGATTAGCAATCCCGCGACCAGCAATGTCCGGTGCGGAGCCATGGACAGGCTCAAACATAGATGGATTCTCTTTTTCTGGATTAATATTACCAGACGGGGCAATGCCGATGGTACCCGTAATCGCCGGTCCTAGATCAGAGAGAATATCACCGAACAGGTTACTGCCGACAACCACGTCGAACCAGTCCGGATGGCTGACGAAGTTCGCCGCCAAAATATCGATATGGTATTTGTCCCATTCTACATCCGAATAGGCCTCACCCATGGCAGCTACGCGTCCATCCCAATAAGGCATGGTGTGAATAATACCGTTCGACTTTGTCGCCGATGTAAGATGTTTGTCCGGCCGCTTCTGGGCAAGTTCAAAGGCATACTTTAAAATACGGTCCACACCCCTTCGGGTAAAAATACTCTCTTGCATCACGACTTCGTTTTCGGTCCCCTCATAGAGCCGCCCGCCAATCTCAGAATATTCTCCCTCAACATTCTCCCGAACGATCATCATGTCGATGTCTCCCGGCTCCCGGCCCACAAGCGGACAGGGCACCCCATGGAACAAACGGCACGGACGAAGATTGACATACTGGTGGAACTCTCGGCGGATCGGGATCAGCAATCCCCAAAGCGAGATATGATCTGGAACTCCGGGATAACCAACCGCCCCTAAATACACCGCATCACTATCGCGCATGAGATCAATGCCATCTTCCGGCATCATCCGACCGGTTTTGTGATAGGTCTCGCAACTCCAGTCATACTCTTCCCAGGTAAAGTTGAGATCAAACTTCCGTCCCACGGCTTCCAGCACGCGGATGCCCTCTGGCACGACTTCTTTGCCGATCCCGTCGCCGGGAATTAAGGAGATTTTATACGACGTCATCAGAGTTCCTTTTCCAAATAAAGCATATCTTCAATGGGGTTTTCATGATAACGGCCAATCTCCTTAAAGCCGAGCTCCCGATACATACGAATTGCGGTCTCCAGACGGCGCTCCGTATCGAGCCGCATTTTTGCATAGCCTGCGTCGAAGGCGAAGGAGAGACAGTCCTCGGCCAACCGACGGCCGATCCCCCCGCCCCGCCAGGACTCTCTCAGGTAGAGGCGCTTCATTTCACAAATACCAGGCATACTCGTGGGCCGGACAGCCACGCTGCCGACCGGGCGCTCTTTATCCCATGCGAGTAATATGCAACCGGCGGGTTCTGCGTATTGGCCTGGCAAACTTGCCAGCTCTTCATCGAAGTCCTGGAATCATAAATCGATTTGCAGCCATTGCTGATACTCAACAAATAGATCATGCACGTTTTGTATGTCCTGGGGGACCCGAGCAGAGCGGATTTCAACCGTCATGGTTCATTCCTCCAAATAGACGTTAATGCGCCGGTTGTGTTTACCCTTATTTTCGATTTTGCCAACGCGCACAAGTCCGATTTCACCTGTGGCCTTTACATGTGTGCCGCCGCACGGTTGGAGATCAACACCGCCAATGCTAATTAATCTTACCTGACCCGCGCCGGTTGGTGGCTGAACCGACATGGTACGAACCAAGTCCGGGTTTGCCACCAGATCTGCATCACTGATGGATGAAATGACGACGGGGTGGTTGTCGGTAATCAGACGGTTCAACTGATC